>NZ_SMKJ01000567.1:0-1631 GCF_004348615.1 Micromonospora sp. KC207 | reverse complement strand
TCCGCCCACATGCCCCAGGCGAGGGAGGTGGCGGGCAGCCCGGCCGCGCGGCGGTGGGCGGCGAGCGCGTCGAGGAACGCGTTGGCGGCGGCGTAGTTGCCCTGCCCCGGGCTGCCCATGAGCGCGGCCACCGAGGAGAACAACACGAACGCGGCCAGATCCATCCCGGCGGTCAGCTCGTGCAGGTGCACCGCCGCGTCGACCTTGGGCCGCATGACCCGATCGACCTGCTCAGGAGTCATCGTCTCGATCAGCCCGTCGGCGAGGACACCAGCGGAGTGCACAACCGCGGTCAACGGCCGATCGAGAGAGCCGAGCAGCGCGGCGAGCTGATCACGGTCAGCGACATCGCAGGCAGCGACGCGAACCTTGCAGCCACGCCCCTCAAGGTCGTTGACGAGCTGATGAACACCATCAGCGTCGGGTCCACGCCGGGACACCAACAGCAGATGCCTCACGTCGTACGCGGTGGCGAAATGCCGGGCGAACAACGCCCCCAGACCACTGGTGCCACCGGTGATCAACACCGTGCCGTCCGGATCCAACGGCGCCGGCACAGTCAACACCACCTTGCCGGTATTACGACCCTCCCGCAGGAACCGGAACGCCTCCCGCCCCTGCCGCACATCCCACGTACGCACCGGCGCAGACCGCAACACCCCCTGCTCGAACAGGCCAACAATCTCACCCAGCATCTGCTGAATACGATCCGGACCCGCCTCGAACAGGTCGTACGACCGGTACACCACACCCCGCTCGGCCAGCACCGACTCCGGATCCCGCAGATCCGCCTTACCCATCTCGATAAACCGGCCACCCTCACCCAACACATCCAGCGAGGCATCCACAAACTCCCCAGCCAGCGCATTGAGCACCACGTCAACCCCACCGGCGAACCGCTCCCGGAACCCCACATCACGCGACGACGCAATCCGCTCCGCAGGCACCCCCAACCCCCGCACCACATCCCACTTCGCCGGACTCGCCGTCGCATACACCTCCGCCCCCACATGCCCGGCCAACTGCACCGCCGCCATACCGACACCACCAGCCGCGGCATGCACCAGCAGCTTCTCCCCCTGCCGCAACCCCGCCAAATCCCGCAACCCATACAACGCGGTCAAATACACCACCGGAACCGCCGCACCCCGCACGAACGACCACGACCCCGGCATCGGCACCACCAACCGCCGATCAGTCACCGCCACCGGACCAAACGCATCCGGAATAATCCCCAACACCCGATCCCCCGGCACCAGGTCGGTCACCTCCGCACCGACCTCCAACACCACACCCGCAGCCTCCGAACCCAACGGCGCCTCACCCGGATACATCCCCAGCGCAATCAGCACATCACGGAAATTCAGACCCGCCGCCCGCACACCAACCCGCACCTCACCGACGCCAAGAGCCCGCCCACCATCAGAAGGCAGCAAAATCAGATCCTCCAGCGACCCCTTGTGCTCACTGGTCAAATGCCAAGCGCCAGAGATCGGCTCAGCCCTGTGCGCAGCAAGCCGGGGAGCCAGCGGAACACCACCACGGACAGCAAGCTGAGGTTCCCCGGTCGCGGCAAGCGCCACCCAATCCGGATCAGGCTCCCCACCGGGCAAATCAACAAGCTGAAACCG
>NZ_SMKJ01000566.1:0-1640 GCF_004348615.1 Micromonospora sp. KC207 | reverse complement strand
CACCAGCCCGCCAGCACCCCGCTCCGTCGCCGACACCCACCCCAGGGGCGGCGCGGGCCGGCAGGGCCGAACTCCGGAGGCGATGTAGCCTCCCGGACCCAGATGATGTATCCATGCTACATGATATTGGATCCAAGCCGCGAATGGCAATCGTGACCCCGTCCCAGGCCGCCCTCCTGTTGCTCGCCGGCCTGGCCGGCGGGCTCGTCAACGCAGTCGCCGGCGGCGGATCGCTGATCACCTTTCCGGCGCTGCTGGGCATCGGGTTGCCACCGGTGTCGGCGAACGTGAGCAACGCGCTGGCCGTCGCGCCCGGCTACGGCACCAGCATCCTCGGCAGCCGTGCCGATCTGGCCGGCCAGGGCGGGCTGATCCGCCGCGTGCTGCCCACGGCGATCCTCGGCGCGCTCGGCGGCAGCGTGCTGCTGCTGGCCACTCCCCGCGCGGTGTTCGACGTCGTGGTGCCGTTCCTGGTGCTCGGCGCGACCGCGATGCTGGCGTTCCAGACCCCGCTGCGCACCGCCGTCGGGCAACCACGGGCCCGCTCCCCCCGCCGGGCCGCCGCGACGCCGCACCTGGTCGTCTTCGCGTGCGGGCTGTACGGCGGCTACTTCAACGCCGCACTCGGCCTGCTGCTCATCGCCGGGCTGGCGCTCGTGCTCGACGAGTCGTTGCGCCGGGTCAGCGCGCTGAAGAACGTCCTCTCGGCGACGGTGGGCGTGGTTACCGTCCTGGTCTACGGCGTGTTCGGACCGGTCAACTGGGCCGCCACCGCGGTGCTGATGCCGGCGACCATGCTCGGCGGCTTTCTCGGCGCCCGGTTCGCCCAGCGTCTGCCGCCCGGCGTCCTGCGCGCGGTCATCATCGCCTTCGGCGGAGCCGTCGGCGTCGTGCTCCTGGCCCGGGCCTTCTGACGCCACCTGGCCCGCAACGGTCCCGAACGGTATCGGCCACCTGGCCACGGCCCGCTCTGCGGCACCGCGGGTCCCTACCCCATCGAGCTGCTCGGCCGGGAGCTGCTGCGCCTGCTCGACGATCTCGACGTCCGGCGCGTGCACCACGCCGGGCTCACCCTCGGCGGCATGGCCGGCATGTGGCTGGCGGGCACGCACCCGAGCGGGTGGGCCGGCTCGGGCCGCTCTGCGCCTCGGCGGCCCTGGGCCCGCCACATCCGGGGCGGGCCCAGGGCCGCCGAGGTCCGGGGCCGGGGCATGCCGGCGATCGTCGACGCCGTGGTGGCCCGCTGGTTCACGCGCCGACCACAGCTCGTCGGCAGGCCCCGCGAGGCGGGACCTGCCGATCGATAGCGTTGAACGATGTGCTGAGCTGCAAGGCTTGGGCTGACGTCGGGCCAGGCCGTTTCGCGGATGTCAAAACATCCCGGGCTGGCCCTACGTCACGCCGTCTAGCGTTGCAGGGTCAGCAGGCCCGGTCGGTACGGCAGGAGGCCGTAGTCGCCGCCGGAGTTGGGGGAACGGCCCTGGTAGAGCAGTTGGAGGTTGCAGGGGTCGATGGTCATGGTCTGGTCGGCGCTGGTGCGCAGCAGCTCACCGTGGCTGATGTCGTTGGTCCAGGTGGCGCCGCTGTTGGCCTTGCCGGCGAAGGGGTTGCTCTCCGTCGCGGCCTGCGGGGTCCACGAG
>NZ_SMKJ01000565.1:0-1651 GCF_004348615.1 Micromonospora sp. KC207 | reverse complement strand
GTCGTGGGGGGTGCGGTGGTCGGCGGGGCCGTCGTCGGCGGAACGGTGGTGGGCGGCGGGGCGCTCGTGGTCGGGATGGTGCCCCCGCCGCACGGTGCGCCGTTGATGGTGCAGTTCAGCGGCGCCCGGTACGCCCCGGTGCCGTTGTAGCCCCAGCTGAAGGTAGCCCCGGGGGCGAGCGGACCGGCCCAGCTCTTCTTCACCGCGACGTAGTGGTTGCCGCTGCTGGTGACGTCGGCGTCCCAGGCGCTGCTGATGGTGGTGCCGGCGGGCAGGTCGAACTCGATGCGCCAGGTGCTGACGCTGGCGGCGGAGCCGTTGGTGACGGTGACCCGCGTCTCGTGACCGGTCCCCCAGTCCTGCACCTTGGCGAACGTGGCGGTCACACCCCCGGCGCCGAACGCCGAGGTCACCGGGACCGCCGCGACGGTCACCGCGACCACGGTGCCGGCCCAGAGGGCCCGACGGAGCGATCTCTTCATGTGGCGTCTCCTCAAATAGTTAGGAAACTTTCCAAAATGATTGGTGAGACGCTACTCACGACGTCATCAGTTCGTCAAGATGCACATGCGTCGATCGACGAAAGGGGCACGCCGGCAGGGGGCGGGTGCAAGGAAGGGCCCCCTGTTAACGCCTGGGGTAGAGAAGGGCTCCCCTCTCACCGCCCGGCCATCCAGCACGACTGTCCACAAAGAGCAATGATCGGCCCGATCGTCGGCGTGTGCGACAGGGCTTCCGCCTGGCGCGTACTCGAAGATCGTCTCCTGGTTCGCCAACACCCCACACAGGAGACAGCTCGATGATCAACAAGTACGCCGGGCGCTGCGCCACCTGCCACGCCCAGGTGGGGGCCGGCACCGGCCAGCGCGCCAGCGTCAACGGAATCTGGAGCACGTACCACAACGGGTGCGTCCCGGTCCGGGTCGCGCCGCCGATGGGGTGCCACGGCGGCTGGCACGACCTGCCGGTCGTCGGCTTCGACCTGGAGGGCACGCTGCCCGAGCCGATGGAAACCCGGATCGTCTCCGCCGCCCTGGTGCACCCCGACGGCACGACGCGGGAGTGGCTCGTCGACCCGGGCGTGCCGATCCCCGCCGACGCGACGGCCCGGCACGGCATCACCGACGAGATGGTTCGCACCGGCGGCCGGCCGGCCCGGGACGCGCTGGCGGAGCTGGGCACGGCGATCGCCAAGCTGATCGCCGACTCCACCCCGCTGGTGGCCTTCTGCGCCCCGTACGACGTGACGGCGCTGCACACCGAACTGGCCCGGCACGGCCTGCCCGCCCTCGACTGGGACCGGGCCGTCGTCATCGACCCGTCGGTGCTGCATCAGCAGGTCGAGCCCCGCTGGTACGGCCGCCGGCAGCTCGGCGACCTGTGCCGGTACTACGAGGTCACGTTGGACAACGCCCACGACGCGGCCAGCGACGCCCGGGCAGCCGCCGAGCTGGCCCGGTCGATCGCGGCCCGGCACGAGCGCATCGCGCGGATGCGGCCGGACGCGCTGCACCAGGCGCAGATCGGCTGGCACGTTGAGCAGGCTCGGGACCTCCAACTCTCCTTCGACCGGCGAGGCCTCGGCAAGACGGTCAGCACGCAGTGGCCCCTGGAGGCGGCACCACGCGGCTGACGCCGGCCGGGGGTGGGG
>NZ_SMKJ01000564.1:0-1682 GCF_004348615.1 Micromonospora sp. KC207 | reverse complement strand
GACCGGCGATGGACAGCACACCACGCTGAATAAGCTTGTTCATGATCAAAGCTCCATTCGGGGGTTGACGCACACACCCGGACACACCACCCACACGGGCAGGCACGGGAATCTGTGCGCAAGCACCACGCGTACGGGCGCTCTGAGAAAGATCCAGGGGGAACTTCACCACGCCGCAGAAGGGGATCGGAGGATTCACCAGGCCCGCACGGCGGGCTGCTCCAACGGCGTCGACATGGTGTAACGACCAGCCGGCCAGCCCCATTCCCGAGGCCACCCGACCCATCCACCCGCTCGAAGGGGGGCTACGGCCGCACCGGGGATACAACCGACCCACCCCACCAGCCATTCCCCACCAGCCGACCTCGGCCGGCCACCACGCCACGCCACAGCCCCGGTGGTCGACGACCTGAGCGATACCAACGACAGGGCTGCACAGGCTGGATCGCGGCCAGCGCAAACGCCGCAATCCTCAAATCCGATTATGGTGTCTCCGTATTCGGGCATTCCGGGCGGCGGTCGGGGGCGGTTCGCACGTTCCTATTGGTTCGCGGGTTCCGTTCGGCAACCGGCCGATAACCCCCCCCGGCGCGGGGCCGTTTGGTTCGCGGGTTCCGTTCGGCAACCGGCCGATAACCCCCCCCGGCGCGGGGCCGTGTCGGCCGATGCCGGCCGCAGGCCGCCAGCAGGACGGACACGGCCCCGGTCCGGGGTCCGCGATGTTTCGGCAACCGACGTCCTGGTCCTCGTCGACGTCCAGCCGTTCGGCAACTCGGCGTCGGGCAGCTCGTCGACGTCGGGGCCCACTCTTGGGGTGGGCGGCACCCATGACCCCCGGGATCCGTTCGGCAACTGCCGGCGCGGTCTCCGGCCCGTCCGGGCGGCTGACCGCCCCGGCTGGCCGCAGGCCGGGCCGGGCCGGCTCGCCGCGCCAGCGTCTTGATCTGATAGAGGGCAATTTGGCAACGCTATTCGGCAGCTGGTTGTCCTCCGTCGGCTGATGTGCGACACGCGTCCGCCAGCTGATCTGCGACGGTGGTCGGTTCGGCACTCTGGGCCCGACGTCTCCGCGGGGTGTCGGGATTCAGGGAGGCCGGGATTGGCACTGGTTGTCTTGTCGGTTGTTGAGCAACGCCTGGATGCGGTTCGTGCGGTGCTGGCTGGCTCGGACGTGACGGAGGTGGCCGCGAGCTTCGGGGTGCATCGGTCGACGGTGCATCGGTGGGTGGGCCGGTATCTGACCGAGCAACTGGCCGGGTTGGCCGATCGGTCGCATCGGCCGCACTCGTCTCCTGGTCAGGTAACGGAGGCGGTCGAGGTCGCGGTGGCGGAGATGCGTCGGGAGCATCCCCGGTGGGGATCGCGGCGGATCCGGTTGGAGATGCTGCGGAAGACCGGCCCCTGGGTGGTCGGGGACCTGGCGGTGCCGTCGGAACGGACGATCGACCGGATCCTGCAGCGGCAGGGTCTGCTGCGGGCCCGGCCCCGGAAGCGGCCGAAGGACTCGTATCGGCGGTGGGAACGACCCGCCCCGATGCAGTTGTGGCAGATGGACATCGTCGGCGGGGTGCGGCTGGCCAACCCGGCCATGGGTGTGCTGCGGGAGGCGAAGCTGGTCACCGCCGTCGACGACCACTCCCGGTACTGCGTGATCGCCAAGGTCGTCGAGAGGGCCCTATCAC
>NZ_SMKJ01000056.1:0-28503 GCF_004348615.1 Micromonospora sp. KC207 | reverse complement strand
GCCCCAGCCCGTACGGGGACCTGCTCGCCGCCGACGCCAACGGCGTCCAGTTGCCCGCCGGCTTCACCAGCCGGGTCATCGCCCGGTCCGGGCAGCGGGTCGCCGGCACCTCCTACCTGTGGCACTGGGCCCCCGACGGCGGCGCGTGCTTCCCCACCCCCGACGGCTGGATCTACGTGTCCAACTCCGAGATCCCCCTGGTCGGCGGCGCGTCGGCCGTGCGGTTCCGCGCCGACGGCACCATCGCCTCGGCGTACCGGATCCTCGGCGGGACCAGCCTCAACTGCGCCGGCGGGGCAACCCCGTGGGGCACCTGGCTGTCCTGCGAGGAAGCGCCGCTCGGCCGGGTCATGGAAACCTGGCCGGACGGCAGCCGCGCCGCCGAGGAACGGACCCGGATGGGCCGGTTCACCCACGAGGCCGCCGCCTGCGACCCCGACCGGCGGGTCGTCTACCTGACCGAGGACGAGGACGACGGCTGCTTCTACCGGTACGTCCCCGACACCTGGGGCGACCTGCGCACCGGCCGGCTCCAGGTGCTCTGCGCGCCCGCCGGCCAGGTGACCGGCCCGGTGACCTGGAGCGACGTGCCCGACCGGGACGGCTTCCCGGTCCCCACCCGCCATCAGGTCGGCGCGGCGCAGCACTTCGACGGCGGCGAGGGCTGCTGGTACGACCGGGGCACCTGCTGGTTCACCACCAAGGGCGACAACCGGGTCTGGGCGTACGACGCCGTCAACCAGCGCCTCGACCTGGCGTACGACGATTCGCTGGTGCCCGCCGGGACGGCCCCGCTCACCGGTGTCGACAACATCACCGGCACCCGCTCCGGCGACCTGTACGTGGCCGAGGACGGCGGCAACATGGAGATCAACGTGATCACCCCGGCCGGCGTGGTCACCCCGTTCCTGCGCCTGCTCGGGCAGTCCGGCTCGGAGTTGACCGGGCCGGCGTTCTCCCCGGACGGCAGCCGCCTCTATTTCTCGTCCCAGCGCGGCACCAGCGGGTCGGTCACCGGGGCCGACGGCATCACGTACGAGGTCACCGGCCCCTTCCGCCGCTGACCCAGACGGCAACGGCACGGGTACCCGAGCACAGCGGTCGGCGGTGCGGAACGGTACCGCGAGTGGGAGGAGATCGAGGCGTTCCGAAACCACCGGGACTCGGCAGTGATCGCCCGTTCCCGTGCCGAGGGCCGTGCCCCGGGCTCAACCGGGGCACGGCACCGTGAACACGGTCAGCCGAAGGACTTCATCGCGCTCCAGTCCGCGCCCAGCACGACCTTCACCGGTGCACCGGCGCTCGTCGTGGATGGGTGGTAGACCCGGATCTGGCCGTCGGAGCCGTGCCGGACCCAGAGGTCGGGCACCTGGTTGCCACTGACGTCCGGGACGGCGATCACCGCGCTCATCGCCGCCTCCGTCCAGCCGGCGCCGTAGAGGACATCTCCGTCACGTGAGTTGGCGGCCTGCTTGAGCGAGTGCAGGTCGACGCTGCCGGCGGCCGGGCCGGGCAGGCCGTGGCGGACGTACATGTTGCCGTTGTCCAGGTTGCGCCAGAGCAGGTCGGGAGTGCCGTCGACGTCGATGTCCGCCACGTTGACCACCTCCCGGCGGGCCCAGGCGGACCCCTCCATCAGGGTCGCCTCCTGGAAGCTCGCCCCGGTGTAGCCGCTGAGCATCCAGAACGCGGTGCCGGCCCGCACCACCAGGTCCGGCCGTTCGTCGCCGGTCACGTTGCCGACGGCCTTGAGCTGGGTCCAGGTGCTCGGGTCCGGCACGCCGGACGGCAGCAGCACCCGCAGCCGACGGTTGACGTCGAAGCTGCCGTACCCGTCGCCGGGGTAGAGCCAGAACCGGCCGTCGGGAGTGCGGGCGAACAGGTCGGTGATGCCGTCGCCGGGGTAGCTGTCGTCGTACTTGCTGATCAGGGCCGCCTTGGCGGCGTCCGCGTCCCACCAGTGGCCCGGCGGGTTCAGCTCGTTGCCCGTCGTGTACGAGGCGGCGAGCCAGGAGTACAGCTCGCCGCCCTCGTCGCCCGCGTAGGTGCGCAGGTTACCGGTGGCGTCGACGAGCAGCAGGTCGGGAAGGTCGTCGCCGGTGACGTCGCCGGGCTTGTCGGCCGCCTCACTCGGCGGCACGTAGAAGGTGTAGTCGGTGCGGACGCTGCGGTTGCCGACCGCGTCGAGGGCGTACACGTGCAGGGTGTTCGGGCCGGCGTGCCGGGGTGCCAGCGCGGTCACGGTGGCCTTGCCCCCGACGGCCGGCACCGTGACCGGGTTGATGCTCTCGAACGAGTAGGTGAACTGGGCGGCGCCCGCCGCGCTGAACTCGACCGGACCGGTCTGCCCGAACGTCACCGTGGACCAGGTGGCGCCGTCCGGGGTCGCCTCCAGCCACACGTTGCTGGCGACGTCGGGTGCCGGGGGCGCGGAGGCGTCGATGGTGAAGCGGCACGGTTCGGTGCCGGGCGGATAGTACGAGGAGAAGGCGTTCGAGTGGTCCTCGGCGCGGACGTCCCAGGAGTAGGTGGCCCCGTCCTCCAGGCTGCTGACCGGGATCGTCAGGCTGGCCTTGCCGTCACTGGAGTTGGTGACGAGGGTGCCCGCGGGCACCGTCGTGCCGGTTCGCCAGAAGCGGAAGCGCAGCCCCTTGAGGTTGCCATCCGGGTCGATGGCCTTCGCCGAGAGGGCGATGGTGGTCCGGGCGATCGTGGCACCGCCGCCGGGGCCGGGCACGCAGCTGCCGCCGGGCGAGGTCCGCCCGTCCGTCGGCTCGCCCGGCGGGCGGTTGTGGACGACCTCCAACTCCGCCGTGTTGGCCTTGAACTTGCGCCAGGTCAGCGTGTCGGACTCGCTGGTGGCGCGCATGCCGAGGGTGATGCTTCCCCAGCCCTTGGTGGCCGCCTCCTGGGCCGCGCCCAGCACGTCGAACCGCACGTACTCGTCGTCGCAGTTGCTGCCGTAGCCGTGGGCGAAGGACCGCTTCTGTTGCAGGGACTCCCACGCGGGCTGCTTCTGCCAGGTGCTGCTGGAGGAGATGGCGCCGGTGAGCCAGAGCTGCATCTCCCGAGCCGTGCAGGACCAGGAGTGGTTGTTCAGCACCCGGAAACTGGCCTCGCTGACCGCCGTACCCTTGATCTTGCTGTCGAAGCCCATCCGCCAGAAGGAACGCGTGGTCAGCGGGGTGTCCTCGTCGTAGCCGACCCGGGCGTCGGAGGTGCCGCTGTTGAAGTTGGTGCTGTGGTAGGTGTTGGTGTTCGGGCTCTGCTTGTAGACGGTGGCCCAGGACTGCAGGCCGGTGGTGAGGGTCGGGTCCAGGAAGAGGGGGAAAAGCGCGTCGGGGTCGGTGAGCAGGCCGGTGGCGGCGGCGTCCAGGTGCAGCCGGGCCTCGCCGGTGTCCCCACCGTCGAGCCGGGTGGGCATCGGGGCCCGACGGGCACCCGGCTCGGCACCGATCAGGCCGGAGAGTTGCAGCACGTCGGCGCTGGTGGCCACCGCCGTGCGCAGCGGCGTCTCGGGGGAGGTGGGTTCCCGGCCGGCGGAGTCCCAGGCGAACGGGCCGGGGATGGAGCCGATCTCCACACCGCTGACCGGGTCGAGGATCTGCACCCCGTTGGTCGGCTGCTGGTGGCGGAAGACCGCCGTCGCGGACCGCAGCCCGTAGGTCAGGGTGTCGAGGGCATCGAGGGTGGCGGCGTCCCGGTTCTTGACGATCAGCAGTTGTCCGAACCCGCCCTCTTCGCGGGCGACGACGAGCAGGTCGACGCCGGGCCGCACCTCGGGGTAGAGCGCGCGTGGCCCGTCCAGCACCGGCTCCGGAAGAGGTTCGGGCCACAGGTACGTGATGGTGTGGCCGTCGATCTGCACCTCGGCGAGGGCCGAATCGGTGGGGCTCTCGATCGCGGTGTGCGCCGTGGCTGCCGGGGCGAGCCGAAGGGACTGGGTGGTGGTGCCGCGCCTGCTCGGGTCCGCGCCGCGCTTCGACGCCGGGGGGCTGCCGGCGGAGAAGCGAACCGGCACCGGCACGTTGACCGGCCTGACGTCGAGGCCGGCGGTCCCGTTGCCGGTCCGGGTCAGGGTGGTGTCGATCGGCGCCCACTGCCCGGTGGCGGTTCTCGCGCGCTGGGGCACGGCGTGGAAGGTGGTGCGTAGTTTGCTGTCCGGGCGTGCCCAGGTGAGCGAGGTGGCGGTGGTGGCGGTGTCGACCGGCACCTCCTGGCCGGTGCGCCGGGCCTCGGCCATGGCAGCCGCGTAGTCCCGGCCGGCGGTGGCCGCCGGCCCGGCCTCGGTGGCCCTGTCCGGTCCGGATGATCGGCCGTGGTCGGCGCGCAGCCAGTACGGCAGCCCGGCCGCGACAAGGGCGGCCAGCAGGAGAGCCAGGGTGCAGAGCCGCCGGGTGCGCGTACGCAGGAAGGGGCTGAGCAGGCGAGGCACGGTCACGGCGGTCTACTCCCGTGGGGGCCGGGCGGACAGGGCGGCGGCAACGACGAGCGATCCCGTCCGGCGGAGGGCCACGGGCAGAAGCGCGGGCACACGATCGCACAGCGAGTGGGCACTCCGTCACACTTTTATCGTTACGAATCCGTGACCTGAGTCCTCTCGTTGTCGAGAGTTACGACCGAGACCTGACCTATGCGGCTTTCGTCGGCTGAACGTATCGGTTATGTACTGATCAGTCGATCAAAGCGGACTCGGGACTTTCGGGGGATTGGTGGGTAAAAGCCCGGTGATGAAGCTCACCTTCATGCCGCTCTGATCGCGATCAGTCACCTTGAGTGATGGTGAAAGGTGATCGACAGTGCTCAGGCGTGCCACGCCCGGCGCGTGCTGTGCCGTCGCGGTCGTACCGCGATCTCTTCCGTCTTCGCGCCTGGGTGGGAGCCGACGTATGCCTGGTACCGGATTGCTGTCCCGACGGCGTCCCGGCCGACCCGCCCGCCCGGTCGTGGGCCGCCGGTGGTCGCCCACCCGCCGGGCCCTGGCGCTGGCGCTCTCGGTGACCCTGCTGGTGGCGCTCGCGCCCGCGCAGGCGTGGGCGGTGCCCGGCGCCGGGATGAGCCGCACCGGGATGCCGGTCGAGCTGCCCGACATCCCCACGATCAAGCACGTCGACCGCGACGCGGACGCCGAGACGGAGCTGACCACCGCCGACGAGGTGCCGGTGGTCCCGTACGAGCCGCAGGCGGTCACGCCGTGGCAGCAGGACAGCGGTGAGGTGGACCTGACCTCGGCCACCCCCGGCACCGCGTTGCCGGTCGAGGACCTGCCGGTCGCTCTCGGCGTACCCGAGGGTGGCGACCCGGCCGACCTGGCAGGCACCTGGAAGGTCGACCTCTCCGGCCCGGAGGCGTCCCAGGCCGTCGGGGCCCCCGGCCTGATCATGAAGATCACCCCGCCGGTGACCGCCGACCCGGCTGCGGAGGTCGCGCTCAGCGTCGACTACACGCCCTTCGCCGACCTCTACGGCCCGCAGGCCGCCGACCGGTTCGGCCTGGTGCTCCTGCCGAGCTGTGTCTACGACGACCCGGACGGCGGGGACTGCGCCCCCGACACGGGTGCCGCGCCGCCCCCGTCGTTCACCCCCTACCAGGCACCCGGCCAGGAGGCCGGGGCGACCGTCTCCAGCGAGGCGGTGCTGGTGCCGGCCGACGAGGCGCCGATCGCCACCGACGACGGCACCCGCCGGATCGTCAACGGCAGCGTGCCGATCGGCTCGCTGCTCGCGGGCCCCACCGGGGCGGGCGCGCGCGCCACGGCCAGCCCCGCCGCTGCCGGCGTCGTCGGTGTGCTCGACACCGGGGCCTCGGCCGGCGGTGACTTCACCGCCACCCCGCTGCTCTCCTCCGGGTCCTGGGCGGCCGGCGCCTCGTCCGGCGCGTTCACCTACGGCTACCAGGTGCAGGTGCCGGAGACTCCCGGCGGCCTGATGCCCCGGGTGAACCTGGGCTACTCGTCGCAGTCGGCCGACGGCCGGACCTCGGCCACCAACAACCAGGCCTCCTGGATCGGCGACGGCTGGGACTACAGCGCCGGCTCCATCACCCGCAGCTACGCCAACTGCACCCAGGACTCGAAGAAGCCCGGCGCCAACAACGCCACCCACCGCACCGGCGACCTCTGCTGGGGCTCCGACAACGCCACCCTCTCCCTCGGCGGCACGACCACCGAGCTGGTCTGGGACGCGGGCAAGAACACCTGGTTCACCGCCAACGGCGACGGCTCCCGGGTGGAGCTGGTCAAGGACACCGGCAAGGCGAACGGTGACGCCGACGGCGAATACTGGATCGTCACCACCCGCGACGGCACCCGCCACCACTTCGGGCTGCACCGGCTGCCGGGCTGGTCCGCAGGGGACCCGGTCACCAACTCGGTCCTGACCGTCCCGGTGTACGGCAACCACGCGGGCGAGGACTGCTACCAGGCGGGCAACTGGGCCGGCTCGGTCTGCACCCAGGCCTGGCGCTGGTCGTTGGACTACGTCGAGGACGTCCACGGCAACGCGATGAGCCTGTGGTGGGCCAAGGAGACCAACCACTACGCCCGCAACTTCAACTTCAAGGCCCCCGTCCCGTACGACCGGGGCGGCTACCTCACCCGGATCGACTACGGGCAGCGCGCCAACAGCGTCTTCTCCGCCGCACCGGCCGCACAGATCGCCTTCACGGTGGCGGAACGGTGCTTCGCCGAGGGCACCGTCACCTGCACCGAGGCCAACTTCACCAGCAGCGACCCGGCCAAGTACCGGATCTGGTACGACACCCCGGCCGACCTGCGCTGCGGCGACGACAAGAAGTGCTGGAACGCCTCCCCGTCCTTCTTCACCCGCAAGCGGCTTGACAAGATCACCACCTGGGCGCAGCGGCAGCCCGGCAACACCGGCCGCCAGGTGGTCGACGAGTACCACCTCGCGCAGGCATTCCCCACCACCCGGACCGGCCCGAACACCGCGCTGTGGCTGGAGTCGATCACCCGCACCGGGTACGGGCCCAGCGGCGGCACCGACAAGATCACGCTGAACCCGGTGCGCTTCGAGGCCAACCCCGAGGACATGCCGAACCGGGTGCGCAACGACGACCGCCCCGGGTTCTCCCGGCTGCGCATCGCCCGCATCATCAACGAG
The DNA here is from genome assembly GCF_004348615.1 of Micromonospora sp. KC207. NCBI lineage: Bacteria > Bacillati > Actinomycetota > Actinomycetes > Micromonosporales > Micromonosporaceae > Micromonospora > Micromonospora sp. KC207. The sequence goes on along the minus strand of NZ_SMKJ01000056.1, from coordinate 21,382 downwards.
TACGGCGGCGAGACCGTCGTCAGCTACAAGCAGCCGGTGGGCGACTGCGCGACCGGCACCGGCCTGCCCGGCAAGACGGACACCACCGCGCTGAAGAACAACAGCCGGCTCTGCTACCCGTCGTTCTGGCACCCCGATCCCAGCGCCGAGGAGATCGACTGGTTCCACAAGTACGTGGTGGACAGCGTCGAGGAACTTCCCGCCATCGACGGCCCGGCGGTCAGCACGCTCACCCGCTACACCTACGCCGACCCGGGGTGGAAGCTCGCCGAGCAGGAGTTCACCAAGAAGTCGACCCGGACGTACTCGCAGTTCGCCGGCTTCGCGCAGGTCACCGTGCGCACCGGGGAGACCGACGCGGATCACGGCGACGGCAGCGTGGCGACCAAGTCCGTCACCCGCTACTTCCGGGGCATGGGCGACGACGTGTCCGTCGAGGACACCGCCGGGCAGGAGATCGCCAAGGACCGGGAACCGTTCGCCGGCCGCATCGCCGAGGAACTCACGTACCCCACCGCCGGCGCCGCGACCGGCGACTGGCTCACCCGCAGCGTCACCTACCCGGAGGCCGAGGAACTCGGCCGGCGCAACCGGGACGACGGGCTCAGCCCGTTGCGCGCCTGGCGGGTCACCGAATCCCGGGTGGTCGCGCACAGCCGCTCCTCCGGCACGGGCGACGACACGCGTACCACGCGGAAGGTCGAGACGAAGACCAGCTACGACGCCACGCACGGCCTGCCGACGCAGATCGAGTCGCTGGGCGACACCGGCAAGACCGGCGACGAGACGTGCACCCAGCTCACCTACCTGCACCGGCTCGACCGGAACCTGGTCGGCCTGACCCAGCAGATGCTGACCAGCCCCACCACCTGCGCCGCCGCCACCTGGACGAACATGGCGTCGCTGAGTTCCGCCAGCCGGATCGCCTACGACGGCGCGGCCTACGGCACGGCCCTGGCGGCGAACACCCGCGCCCTGGTCACCCAGACCTGGTCGCTGAAGGGCGACGGCTCCGGCTTCCAGTCCGACGGCACCGTCGGCTTCGACGCCCTCGGCCGGGTCGTCTCACGCACCGACCCCGACCAGAAGACCTCCACGACCACCTACACCCCGGCCGCCGGCCAGCCCTTCCAGGTCGAGGAGAAGAACTCACTGGGCCACCGGCAGATCCAGGAGTTCGATCCCGGTCGCGGGGTCGTGGTGCGCAGCACCGACCCCAACGACCGGGTCAGCGAGTCGAAGTTCGACGCCCTGGGCCGCCTCGTCGAGGCCTGGGCTGCGGGCCGCACCCCGTCGGCCGGGGCGATCCCCGACTTCCGGGCCGAGTACACCATCCAGGCCGGCAAGCCCCCGTACATCACCACGAAGGCCCGCAGTCACGAGAACCGGGTGGAAACCGCGGTCACCATCTACGACGGCCTGGGCCGGGAACGGCAGAGCCAGCAGGAGGCCGTCGGCGGCGGGCGGCTGATCACCGACACCCTGTACAACCGGGCCGGCGAGGTGGGGCAGACCCGCAACGCCTACTACGCCGACGGCAATCCGAGCGGCACCCTGTTCACCCCGGCCGCCGACACCGCCGTGCCCAACGCCACCCGCTACACCTACGACGGGCTCGGGCGGGTCGTCGAGGAGATGCCCGTCCACAACGGCGTCGAAGTGCCGCTGCGGTCCACCCGCTACGAGTACGGCGCCGACCACTCCACCGTCCTCAACCCGGCGGGCGCGGCCTCGTACCGGCTGTTCACCGACGCCCTGGGCAGGACCGCCCGGGTCGACACCTACACCAAGGGCGACCGCAGCGCCTTCGTCTCCATGCGCTACCAGTACGACCCGCAGGGCCAACTGACGCGGGCCACCCACTCCGAGAACCCGAAGGAGTGGAGCTGGAGCTACGACCACCGGGGCCGGCCGGTCAGCGCCACCGACCCGGACACCGGCGTGACCACCCTCACCTACGACCACCGGGACCGGCAGGTCACCAGCACCAACGCCCGGGGCGTGACGGTGTGGAACGGCTACGACGAGCTGTCCCGCCCCGTCCAGCAGCGGCTCGGCGGCAGCAGCGGCACCCTGCTCGGCGAGTACACCTACGACACGGTGGCCGGCGGGAAGGGCCTGCCGGCGACCGCCACCCGCTACACCGACGGGCTGCCGTACACCCAGAGCACCGGCGGCTACACCGACGACTACCAGCCGACGTCGACCACGCTGACGCTGCCGGCGGCCATCGCCAGCACCTGGGGGCTGCAAACCTCCTACACGTACGGCTACACCTACACCGACACCGGAATGCCCGAGTCGACCGTGCTGCCCGCCGTCGGGGCGCTGCCCAGCGAGAAGGTGCTGGTCCGCTACACCAAGGACGGCCTGCCCCTGTCGGTCTCCGGCAAGGACTGGTACGGCGCGGAGACGGTCTACTCGCCGTACGGTCAGGTGTTGCGCTCGACGCTCGGCGCGCAACCGCACCGGGTCTGGGCCATGGCCTCGTACGACGACGCCAGCGGCGCCCTGACCAGCCAGCAGGTCTACCGCGAGAAGGCCGGCGACACGGGCGTCGTCGGTGGCAACCTGGTGTCGAACCGCTCCTACTGGTACGACAACGCCGGCAACGTCCTGGCCATCCGGGAGCAGGCCGGCGGCATCCAGGAACGGCAGTGCTTCCAGTACGACGCGCTCGGCCAGCTGAAGCGGGCGTGGACGGCCGCCGACCAGGCGTCCTGCGCGCCGGGACCGGCGGGCACGGGCGGCGTGCTCAACGTGGCGGCCGGCGCGGACGGCTCCGGCTACTGGCAGGAGTACGAGTACGACCTGCTCGGCAACCGCACGAAGCTGGTGGAGAAGGACCTCACCGGCGACACCGCCAAGGACGCCACCACCACCTACGCCTACGGCAAGGCCGACGGCAGCCAGCCGCGCACCCTCACCACGGTCACGAAGAACTACGTCACCCCGGCCGGCGCCGCGATCACCGCCGCCGCCCAGCGGCTGTACGAGCTGACCGGCGAGACGAAGTCGGTCGCGTCGGTGCAGAACGGCGACGAGCAGACCCTGACCTGGACGTACGACGGTCAGGTCGAGCGGATCACCGGGCAGGGCAGCAAGGGCCGGACCGCGTACGTCGGGCTTGGCGGCAAGTGCCTGGACCTGAACGCCGGTCGCGCGGCGGCCGGTCAGCCGGTGCAGCTGTTCGCCTGCAACGACACCGTGGCGCAGAAGTGGTCGTTCAACCCGGCCGGCGGGCAGCCCGACCCGAACCTGGGCACCCTGTCCATCTACGACACCTGGTGCGTGCAGCCGGCCGGCACGACGGCCGGGTCGGCGGCGCAGATCCGCGCGTGTGACGGTGGTGCCGCCCAGCGGGTGGAGCGCCTGTCCACCGGGCAGCTCCGGCACACCTCGTCGGGGCTGTGCCTGGCGGTGCGCGACGCGGCCACGGCCGACGGCACCCCGATCGTCCTGGCCACCTGCGCGGGCGGGGTGGCGGCGCAGCAGTGGCAGGCGCAGAACGAGACCCGGCACGTCTACGGGCCGGGCGGGTCCCGGCTGCTGACCGTGCAGGGCCGGCAGGCCACCCTGCACCTGGGCGAGTCGCAGGTGACCACGCAGCAGGGCGGCGCGCTGGTGAGCAGTCAGCGCTCGTACGCCGCCCCGGGCGGGTCGGTGCTGCGCTACGCCCACGGCACCAACCCGTCCGCCCTCGCGGCCGTGGTCGGCGACCACCAGGGCACCCCGTACGCCGAGGTCGCCCTCGACGGCAGCATGACCACCCGGATCCGCAAGCAGGACCCGTTCGGCAACCAGCGCGGCACCGCCGCCCTGGCCGCCAACATGCAGACCCCGGCCGGGTTCCTCGGCGCCAGGCGCGACGACCCCTCCGGCTACGTCCCCCTCGGTGCCCGCCTCTACGACCCGAGCGTGGGCCGGTTCCTCTCCGCCGACCCCGTCCTGGACACCGCCGACCCGTTGCAGTCCAACGGCTACACCTACGCCCACAACAACCCGGCCACCCACACCGACCCCTCGGGCCTGTCCATCTCCCTGACCCCGTCGGAAACCGCCGCCGCCCTCGCCGGTGCCGGTTTCTCCGCCGCCCAGGTCGCCGACGCACAGGCCATCATGGGCAAGTCCATCACCTCGATCATCCTGTCCGTCGCCTGGGACGTCCTGAAGGACTTCCTCGGCATCAACGCCGCCCTCGGCTGCTTCGGCGGCAGCGTCTGGTCGTGCATCGACCTCATCAGCAACGGAATCCCCGCCTGGAAGGCGATTAAGAGCGCGGCGAGGATCGCCAACGCCGTACGACGCACCTTCAACGCCATCCAAGCTCTCCAAAACGCCAAACGCACCGCCGAGAACGTTCTGCGCGCCGCCAGGGCCGCCGAAACCGCCGCCCTCAATGCCAAGAAGCTCGCCCTCGAACGCGCCAAGAAGGCAGCCCAGGCGGCCAAGAAGAAGGCCCAGGACAAGGTCAACACCACCAGCAACCGCGCCGCCGAACAGGTCAAGAAGACCGGCAACCCCGTCCAAAAGCAGGCCCAGGCCCGCGCCAACCCCAAGGGCTCCACTGCGGCAACCACCAGAAGCGGCGGCGGAAAGTCAGCGGGCTCCAAACCCGGCGGCAGCTCCGGTGGCTCCAACCGCTCCAACGGTGGCAGCAGCGGAGGCGGCGGCACAGGGAAAGCCGACGGCGGTGGCTGCAACACCGACAACAGCTTCACCCCCGGCACCAAGGTCCTGATGGCCGACGGCACCACCAAACCCATCGAGGACATCGCACCGGGTGACAAGGTCCTCGCCACCAACCCCGCCACCGGCCAGACCGAGGTCGAGACGGTTACCGCCACGATCACCGGCACCGGCACCAAACACCTCGTCACCATCACCACCAGCGACGCCCCGAGCAACGGCGACGAGGACGGTGACAACGGCACCACCAAGATCACCGCCACCGACGGACACCCCTTCTGGGTGCCCGAACTCCACCAGTGGATCGACGCCACCGACCTTCAGGTCGGCCAGTGGCTCCAGACCAGCGCCGGCACCCGCGTCCAGATCACCGCGATCCAGCGAGACGTCACCACCTGGGCCACCGTCCACAACCTCACCATCGCCAACACCCACACGTACTATGTGATCGCCGGCAACACACCGGTGCTCGTCCACAACTGCACGCCCAAGCAGGTGGCGGCTGACTATCGCGCCAACCCCGCTAATGGCGTCGGTGGCCGGAGGAACGTCGCTGTCGCCCAGCATGATATTGATGGTGTGACCGGACAGTTCATCGGTGTTAGCGGCCAGCACGCCAACCCAGGCTCCGTGGCGGCACCTACAAACCGGGTGTTCGATCCAGGTGATAGGCCGTTCGACTCGGAGAATAAGATCTTTGAACACTATGCAGCCAACCTTAGTCCAAGCGCGAGAGGAACCATCAATCTGTACTCTGAGAGGGTGCCATGTCCAAGTTGCTCGACGGTAATCGATCAATTTCGGGAGATGTTCCCGGACATTAGAGTGAACGTGGATTGGGGTTAGCGGTGGGATCGCTCATAGAGGATCTCGGCATGTCCGAGTTTGCCGAGCTTGTCGGTATGTCGGAGGCGGAGGTGCGTGAGGTTGCATCTGATCAGTCGGTTTCCTCAATGCCGAGCCGGTATGTGGAATTCCTCAGGTTGATGGGCAAGGCTGCGGGCGCTCTTCTTGTGGGTACAGATGCCTTTTATCCCGGCATTCTAGGCCTCAAGCGGGACGGATTGGAATTGGTGACTGGCAGCGGCCTTGACGGCCTCGTGCCAAGCGATGTGATAGTTTTTGCGATGCATCAGGGGTATCAAGTCTATTGGATGTCGAGCGAGCTCTCGGATGATCCTCCTGTGTATATGTATCAGGAAGGCGATAAGGGCGTTTCTAGAGAATGGAAATCGTTCACTGACTTCCTGCGTTACGAGCTTTCAAAGACTGTGTAGTCGGTGGCTCGGATTCGCGGGGCGGTTGCGTTGCATCATGTCGTGGTCGGCTTCATGGTTGATCGTGCGAGTTGCGGCCATGGTTGCCCGAAGTGCGAGCAGCGGCCGGTGCTGTTCAGTCAACCCGATGAAGACTTGATCATTTCATTGCGAGGACTCCGAGTGGTCCAGCTCGGCCCGCTTCCCGGAACAGGCGAGGCGGCCTTGCTATACAAAGGTTGATTGATGCGTAAGGGGCGAAGGATGCGAGTCGGATGGCAATAGGGCGCGCGTGGAGCCCCTGCTGCATGCCGTGGGCCGGCGCGGCAGGCCGGGCGGTCAGTGGCGGGTCCAGCCGATGAAGCGGGCGAAGTAGCCCGCCGGATCCACCTCGTCCGGGTGGGTGCGCAACCGGTCGGCGATCGCGTCGTGCATCAGCACGCACAGGTAGATCGCCAGCCCAACCCGGTCCCGCGCGTACTCGGCGCGTAGGCAGAGCTTCGCCGGTTGGCAGGGCCACGGCGCGGCACAGGCCCGGCACCGCCACGTCGGGCGGGCCGCCACGTGCCGGCGCAGTTCGGCCAGCGACACCCCGTACCCGCTGCTCATGGTCGTCGCCCGCCCCGCCGCAGGGGCCCGGCGGCCCGGTGCGGCGCGGTCGCCGGAGCCTCCACCGATACGTCCGCCGGCCGGTCCGGGCGCCAGCGCAGCATGCGGTCCGGGCAGGGCCAGCGCAGGCCACACACGCAGTGTCGCCCCCAGCGGGACCAGTCGTGGCGGTGCGTCGGGCCCAGCGGCACGGGCCGGTCGGTTCGGCGTCTTCCGGGGATGCCCACGTGCGCCTCCGGGTCGGGTCGGTTCATGGGGGTGGGGGCAGGAGTCGGGATGAGGTCGGGGGAGACTCCTGCCCCTCGGGGACCACGCCGTCAGGCGGTGGTCACGGACGATGCTCGTTTCGTTGCTGGCGGTGAGCAATGCTTCGGAGAAGAATGCGGACCAAGGGATGAGGTGCCTTACGCGACGACAGGAAAGGGGATGACGTGGACGACTCGGGCAGCACTGTCCCGCGTAGGCAGCTCGGCAGGTATCTGAGGGAGTTTCGCGAGAACGCGTACGTCACGGTCGCGGCGGCGGCCAAGGAACTCGAATGGTCGGCACCGAGGATCTGGCGCTACGAGACCGGTCAGGTTTCCATGCACCCAAACGACGTGGAGGCCATGTGCCGGGTGTACGGCGCGTCCCGCGAGACCATCGACACCATGCGCGCCCTGGCCCGGGAGACCAAGGCGCACGGCTGGTGGCACAGCTACGGGGAGGCGATCAAGGACTGGTTCAAGCTGTACGTCGGCCTGGAGTCCGCCGCGACGCGGATCCGGCACCATGAGGTCAACCTGGTGCCGGGGCTGTTGCAAACCGTCGAGTACATGACCGAGGTGATCGCGACCGACTGCCCGCAGTTGAGCGAGGCGGAACGCGCGGCGAAGGTGGACGTGCGGTTGCGCCGGCAGCGGCTGCTCGTCCGGGCGATCCCCCGGGCGCCGCAGCTCGACGTGATCCTCAGCGAGGCGGTGCTGCGCCGGCCGCTGCGCGACCGGGCGGCGATGGCCCGGCAGCTCGACGCCCTGGCGGTGACAAGCGAGCAGCACAACGTCAGCGTCCGGGTGCTGCCGCTGGAGGCCGGGCTGTTCCGCTGGTCGCAGGCGGGAACCTTCACCATGCTCGACTTCCCGCAGAACGTGCGGGAGCCCGAGCCGACCACCATCTACTCCGACGGGCCGTGCGGCGCGGTCTACCTGGACAAGCCGCACGAGATCGAGACGTACGAGGAAGCCTGGCGCTCGCTCGCCGAGCGGGCGCTGAGCGGGGCCGAGTCCCGCGAGCTGATTTCATCGACAGCGAAGGAGATGTCCAGTGCAGCGTGACGGTGTGTGGCGCACGTCCACCCGGTCCGGCGGGGAGGGCAACTGTGTCGAGGTGGCGGCGTTCGCCGAGGCAATCGGCGTGCGGGACAGCAAGGACCGGCAGGGCCCGGCGCTGAGCTTCGCCCCGGCGGCCTGGGCGGGCTTCGTCGGGGCCACCCGTTCAGGCTTCGTCGAGGCCAGCCGGGCAGGCTTCGTCGCGGCGGCCCGGTCGGGCGCGCTCGACCGAGGCTAGCGCCACCGGGCAGGAGGCCCGCCGCGCCCCCGCGTGCTCATCATGCGGCGGCGCGGCGGGCCCGCCAGTCGGACAGGGCGAGTGTCGCGGAATAGCCGGCCAGCACGATCACGTGGAACAGGTAGAGCCAGAGCAGCACGGCCACCCCGCCGCCGATGGCGTCGAAGCCGCCGAACGGCACGCCCAGGTCGAGCGGGAGCGAGGCGAACAGCACGAAGCCGTGCAGGAAACCGGACAGGTTCGCCGCCGTGAACGACCCCATGCCCAGCGTCGACAGCCAGTCCGGTGAGGCCGGCCCCACCACCCGGAACACCCACATCAGCACCGGGGTGAGCACCAGCCAGACGCCGAGGAAGGACAGCACCACGCCGAGCGCGCCCCGCCAGCCGCCCTGGCGGAGCAGTCCGGTCGTCACCGGCAGCGCCAGCAGGATCGACAGCAGCAGCGCGGGGGCGGGCGCGAGCAGCGGGAGCAGCAGCAGCCGGCCCCGCCAGCCGACCAGCGACCCGCCCGGCTCGCGCGGAATGGCCACCGAGACGAACGCCCGCCGCAACCCCTCGCCGTACAGCGACGCCGGCAGCAGCGAGGCCAGGGCCAGCGCCGGGGTCAGGCCGAGACCGGCCTCCAGCAGCGCGGCCACCGCCCGGTGCGCGCCGATGTCGGTGGGCAGCGTCTCGATGGCGTACGAGGTGAGCCGGCGGACCCGGTCCGCCCCGGCGGCCAGTCCCGTCGTCCAGATGGCCAGCAGCGCCACGGGGACCACGGCGATCGCCCCGTAGAACGTGATGGCGGCGGCGTGCAGCGACAGGTCCCGCCCGCGCACCGGCCGGAACGCGGCACTGGTGATCCGCTTCGCCCGCTGCCATCCGCCCGCCACCGCGTACCTCTTCCCCGCGCCACGCCCGGGTACGCATTACGATCCCGCGACATGACCGTGCTCACCACGGAACGCCTCGTCGTCCGCGACTGGACCGCCGACCCGGGCGACCTGGCCCGGATCTACGACATCTACTCCCGCACCGAGGTGATCCGCTGGCTGGGCGCGGCCCCGGGGCTGCCGCTTACCGATCCGGCGGGGGCGGCCGACCGGCTCGCCTGGTGGCGGGAGCGGCACGCCGGCCACGGCGGCCGGTACGGCACCTGGGCCATCGAGGCGCGCGCCACCGGGCGGGTCGTCGGGACGGTGCTGCTCAAGCCGCTGCCGGGTCGCGACGAGCGCGTGCCGACCACCGACATCGAGGTCGGCTGGCACCTGCACCCCGACTCGTGGGGCCACGGGTACGCTACCGAGGCGGCCCGCGCGGTGGTGACGCGCGAGCTGGCGGCCGGCACCCCGCAGGTGTGGGCGGTCGTCGCGCCGGGCAACGTGGCGTCGGCAGCGGTGACCCGGCGGCTCGGCATGGCCCACGTGGGCCGGCGCACCGACTGGTACGGCGGCGAGGAACTGGACGCGTTCGTGCTCCGCGCCGACGGCTGACGCGCGTTGCGGTCTGACCTGCTCCGGGTGCGGGCCGGTCGGCCCGCACCCGGTCGGGCCGCTCAGTTCCGCGTGAGCACCGACAGACCGGCGCGGGCGATCAGCACGTCGTCGGTCCAGTGGCCGCCGCAGACGCCGATCCCACCGATCAGCGCACCCTCGACGACGATGGGCAGGCCACCGCCGAAGGTCACCAGCCGGTCGATCTGGCTGGGCGCGCCGAGCGCCAGTGGCGGGTCGCCGGCGATGAGGTCGTGCCAGGCCTCGGTCGCCAGTCCGAACCCGGCCGCTGTGTAGGCCTTGTCGGTGGCGACCTGGATGGTGATCAGCGGAGCACCGTCCATCCGGGCGAACGCGTTGAGATGTCCGCCGGCGTCGACCACGGCGATGGTGAAGCGCTGATCTTTGGGGCCGGCCGCGGCCAGGGCCGCGTCCACCATGGCGCGAGCCAGGTCGTTGGTCAGGACCGGGTGTTGACGTACGGAACTCATGCGGTTCCTCTCGTAGCGGGTGTACGGTCGGCTACTTCCGCCGAGACGGGGATGACGGCGGCGGCGAGCAGTGGGAACGCGATGGTCGCCGCGAAGGCAGTGCCGTAGCCCCCGGCACTGATCACGCCGGCGAGCAGTGGTGGTGTCGCCGCGGCGACGGCGTTCTGCGCTGTGTTCTGCACACCCAGGGCCCGGCCGGCCCAGGCTCGGCCGGCGTACTCGGCGACCGCGGTGAAAGCCAGCCCGTTGGGGCTCACCGACAGCACGCCGGCCAGCAGCAGCGCGGTGATCGCCACGGGTGTGTGGGTTCCGGCGGCCAGCACCGCCATGACCAGCGTGATCGCCAGGGCCACGAGGCGCATCGGCCGCATCCGCGAGCCCACCCGGTCGGACCACCAGCCCGCGCCGAGCCGGGCCAGGGCCCCGCCGATCTGGCCGATCGCCAGGATCCGGCCCGCTGCTGCGGGTTCCCATGAGTGCACGTCGACCAGGAAGACCAGGGCGTAGGTCGCGACCGCGAACTGCGGGACGATGAGCAGGGCGCTGGCCGCGTGGACGCGCCACAGCACCGGCGTGCAGTAGGGCGATCCGGCCGGCACGTCGGCCGCCGCCGGCCGGGCGGCCGGTTCGCGTACCACGATCGCCACCATCGCCGCCGCCACCAGGCAGAAGACACTGAGGAACAGCAGCGCGGCGGAACGCGCCAGGCTCGGCAGCACCAATGCGGCGACGGCCACCCCGAGCGGCTGCGCGGTCTGCCGCAGACCCATCGCGAGTCCGCGCTCATGCGCAGCGAACCAGCCCAGGATGAGCCGTCCGCTGGAAGCGTGCACGGCAGCCCCGGCCGCACCGGCCAGCGCGAAGCAGACGCCCAGCGCCACCGTGCCGTCGATCCGGGTGCCGACCGCGAGGATGGCCCCGGCCGCGCCCAGGCCGATTGCCAGGACCCTTCGCTCGCCCCAGCGGTCGGCGGCCGCTCCCCACGCGATCAGCGTGGTGAGCAGCCCGGCCGTCGGCGCTGCGGCCAGCAGGCCGGCCTGCCCCAGGCTGAGACCCTCGTCGAGCAGGGCCGGGATCAGGTACGCCAGCCCGAACTGGAATGCGCAGCCGGCGGTCATGGCGGTCATGCCGATCGCGAGCACCGCCCATCGCCGTCGTCCGGTGCTCATGACACTTCTCCGCTCATCGCAACCTCTAAGCATGCTGCCGACTGTTCGATGACTGATAGCTAACAGCATGCAGGCGCCCTCGGCTAGCCTGAGTGGCATGCATTACGCACAACGCCTCCTCGGCCACGTGAGGCGGGCGGACCAGGCGAGTCAAGCGGCGAAGGAGTTCGTCCTGCGCGACTTCGAGATGACCCCGGCGCAGCAGAGCGCGCTGGCGATCCTCTCCGACCACGACGGAATGACCGCCGCGCAGCTCGCTCGGGAGTGCGCCGTGACGCCGCAGACGATGAACAGCACGCTCGGCCGGCTGGAGAAGCGCGGGCTGATCGAACGCCGGAGGCATCCGATGCACGGCACGCTGATCGAGATCCGGATGACCCCGGCCGGCCGGGACGCCTTCGACCGGGCCGACAAGCGGGTCGCCGAGCTGGACGCCGCCCTGTCCGCCGGCCTCACCGAGGAGGACCTGGCACTCCTGCGCGACCTGTTGAAGCGGATCGGCGAGAACGCCGCCGCGCACATCGCCAGGGCCGATGCGGCGTCGCGTCGGAGATGACGGCTGGTCGGCGTGAGTGCGTAAGTCCGTGACCGGCATGTGACGGGTCACCACATCGACGGTCGGGCCCATGAGGAAGATGGCCGGGCGCTGGCTGGTCGACTGAATCCTTCTGGTTTCGGGTCCCGACGTGGTGACGATGCAGGTCTTCGTCCGCAGGGATTGCGCGATGATCGCAGCACCCGTCCAATGTGACGTTGATGGAGTACCGAGAAGGGGTCGCATCTGGCAAGAGTGCGGGGCGCCGCGAAGTTTTCGTCGAGCGTCACGGGCTCGTTTTGACCCTGTCGGCCGCTGATTTCGGGCGGGCAGTGGACCGCCACCCATCTCACGCATGCGTACGCTATGTCGTTGATCGTTCACATGGGGATGCGGCGGCGCGTGCCCAGCCAATAGGTTTACGGGTGAAACGGCCCAATGGTTCAAGGGAATGCAACTTCTCACATAGCCGGCTGGATCATCGTCAGCAGTAGAGATTCGCCGGCTACCATCGCCACTCCCGTTCCACTTCGGAAACGCCGCGCCGATGGCGTCGGCACTACGAACAGGAGTTCGTGATGGGAAGGAAAAGAAAAGCTCATCGAGCGATCGCGGTCGGTGCAGCCGTCGCGCTCGGTCTCGGATTCGTGACCGTGACTCAGATGGCGAGCGCCGCCGAGGCGGGCTGCACACCCAACGGCACTGGCCAGCTCGTGAATCCGTGCCCAAAGGATGACGCCATGCGGCTGTGCAAGGGCTCGGTAAAGATCAACGGAGTGACTCAGGAGGCCAGGGAATTCGCCCAGACCTTCCCGGCCGACACCTGCGATTTCAGGGTCACCGAAGTGGTCGGGGCGGGTGACGCGAACGCCATCTTCGGGGCCCCGTTCAACCCGTCGGCCGAAGTAGCCAACTGCCCGCCCAACACGGCGAACAACCTTAGCCTCGAAGTCCAGATGGAGCAGGGTGCCGCAAAGAACTCGGGTGACTTCGTCGGCGACGGCGACACCTTCGCCGCCAATTTCCTGGGCCTGCTGGGTATCGAGTGGGGCAAACACGAGACCGAGACCAACCTCGTCTCCGAGGTGCGGACGGTGACCAGCGCCCGGACGGTGAACGTGCCCGAAGGCAAGCGGGGGACCTTCCAGTTCTTCCCCCGGCGCGCCCAGATCAAGGGCACCTGGACCGTCACCGGTGGCACCCGTAACAGCGCTGGCGGTGGACCGTTCGGCCCGCCGAACAGGCCGTGGGAGTGGACCTTCGACACCGTGGTCGAGGCGCCGCTGGTCCTGCCCAACGGCCAGGCCGACGGGGAGGCACGGCCCACGCTGACGGACTGCACCGGCTCCGAGTTCGAGGGTGACGAACCCGAGCCGTTCCCCGGCGAGCCGGGGAACTGACCGCCGAGCCCGAGCCCTTGATCGCACTTACGCAGGTTTAGGAGTCTGACGTGTCCACATACCAGTTCGCCCGGCGTGGTCGGGCCACCTCGGCGAAGCGTCGCAAAATCGTCGTCGCCACGGCGCTCGCGCTGGCCGCGGCCGCGCTGATCCCGCTGATGAACCGCACCAACGCTTCCGCCGCCACCCCCGACGAGGTGTCCCTGCACTGCCGGGACGGCTCCCCGCTGCTGGAGAACTGCACCTTCGTCCAGCGCCGGGAGGCCACGGCCGGCGGAAACTCGTTCCGGGTCAGTGAGGTGCAGAACAACTGCGACGGAACCGTACCCGACCCGTTCAGCCTCGCGGTCAGCGTGCGGTCGACGACCGAGGTCCAGTTGGAGAACGGTGCCTTCTTCAACGTCAGCGGCACCCCGAGCCTGCTGGAGGCCATCGGTGCCACCGCGACCTCGGTCAAAGACCGGTTCAAGATCCTCGGTTTCGGTGAGGACTCTGCGGTGACCGTCACCATCAGGGCCGACGTCGAGCCCGGGCAACGGGCGGCGATCTACTTCCGCCCCGAGGTGGTGGAGTCCGGCGGCTACCTGGAGGCCGAATACAAGCAGGCGCAGGACGGGACGAAGGTCTTCTTCTTCCCGGAGCAGAACGCCGACACCGTCCTGGTGAGGTTCCCGCTGGCCAACGACAACGGCGACCCGAAGGGCTTCTACTGGATCCGCAGCATGCCCTGTCGCGAGAACTCCCGCTTGGTGATCCCCGGCTTCGACACCGCCGACTTCGGCGGCTTGGACGGGGCCTTCGGGATCACCGACACCCCGGTGGCGGCCGGCTGAGCCGGCCCAACCGTAGGCTCGCCGGGATCCTCAACACCAGCCCCGCGGCGACGGAGCCTCGCTGCGGAGGACCGTTCGACGGCGAGGTGCCCGAGGCGACGCCGGCCGGGTGAGGCTCCCGGCGGGCGCACAGCCCGGCTGGGGAAGAATGGGTGCGTGACAACTCCTCCCCGCGATCTTGTGCTGCTCGGGTCGACCGGCTCGATCGGCACCCAGGCAGTCGACATCGTCCGGCGCAACCCTGACCGGTTCCGGGTGGTGGCGCTCGGTGCCGGCGGCGGCAACGTCGGGCTGCTCGCCGCCCAGGCCCTCGAACTGCGCGTCGAGGCGGTCGGGGTGGCGAAGGCGTCGGCCGCGCAGGACCTCCAGCTCGCCTTCTACGCCGAGGCGAGCCGGCGCGGCTGGGCCAGTGGCGACTTCAAGCTGCCCAAGATCGTGGCGGGGCCGGACGCGATGACCGAGCTGGCCCAGTGGCCGTGCGACGTCGTACTCAACGGGGTGGTCGGCTCGCTGGGGCTCGCGCCGACCCTCGCGGCGCTGCGCGCCGGGCGTACCCTCGCTTTGGCCAACAAGGAATCGCTCGTGGCCGGCGGCCCGCTCGTGCGGGCCGCGGTGACGCGGCCGGGGCAGATCGTGCCCGTCGATTCCGAGCACTCGGCGCTGGCCCAGTGCCTGCGCGGCGGCACCCGGGGCGAGGTGCGCCGGCTGGTGGTCACCGCCAGCGGCGGGCCGTTCCGGGGGCGGCGGCGCGACGAGCTGACCCAGGTCACGCCCGAGCAGGCCCTCACGCACCCGACCTGGAACATGGGCCCCGTCGTCACGATCAACTCCGCCACGATGGTCAACAAGGCGCTGGAGGTGATCGAGGCGCACGAGCTGTTCGACGTGCCGTACGCCGACATCACCGTCATGGTGCACCCGCAGTCGGTGATCCACTCGATGGTCGAGTTCGCAGACGGGTCGACACTGGCCCAGGCCAGCCCGCCCGACATGCGGCTGCCCATCGCGCTCGGCATCGGCTGGCCCGACCGGGTGCCGGACGCCGCCGCCGCCGTCGACTGGACCACCGCCCACACCTGGGAGTTCACCCCGCTCGACGACGAGGCGTTTCCGGCGGTGGCGCTGGCCAAGGCGGCCGGACAGGCGGGTCGCTGCCGCCCGGCGATCTACAACGCGGCCAACGAGGAGTGCGTCGCCGCGTTCGTCGCCGGCCGGCTGCCGTTCCTCGGCATCGTGGACGCCCTCCGGCGGGTGCTGGAGGACGCTCCCGATTTCGCCGAACCAGGTACCGTCGAGGACGTACTCGCCGCCGAGTCGTGGGCGCGCGCGCACGCGCAGGAGATCATCGTGGCGTCGCCGTCGGCGGCGTCAGCGTCGTCGTCGGCCTCGGCGTCGTCGTCGGCATCGGTGGAAGGAGCTTGATGGCGTACCTGCTCGGGGTGGTGTTGTTCGCCCTGGCCATCCTCGTCTCGGTCAGCCTGCACGAGGCGGGGCACATGCTCACCGCCAAGGCGTTCGGGATGAAGGTCACCCGCTACTTCGTCGGTTTCGGCCCCACCATCTGGTCGTTCAAGCGGGGCGAGACCGAGTACGGACTCAAGGGCATCCCGCTCGGCGGCTTCTGCAAGATCGTCGGCATGACGCCGCAGGACGACGACGTCGAGCCGGGCGACGAGCACCGCGCGATGTGGCGCTACCCGGTCTGGAAGCGGACGATCGTCATGTCCGCCGGGTCGATCACCCACTTCGCGTTGGCTGTGGTCGCGACCTGGATCATCGCCGTCTCCGCCGGCCTGCCCAACCCGGACTTCCCGACCACCGACGCCGAGGCCCGCCAGGAGCCGGCGGTGATCGCCCTGGCCAAGTGCGTGGTGCCGGAGAACGCCGTCCGCGAGTGCGCGGCGAGCGACCCGACCAGCCCGGCCGCGGCAGCCAACCTGCGCGACGGCGACCGGATCACCTCGCTCAACGGCACTTCGATCAACAACTACGGCGACCTGCTGGTCGCCCTGCGGGCCACCAAGCCGGGCGACACCGTCACCATCTCGTACGTCCGCGACGGCCAGCCCGGCACCACGAGCACCGTGCTCGCGCAGACCCAGCGCCCGCCGCTGGACGACCCGAAGGGTGCGGTCGGCCCGGTCGCCGCGCTCGGCATCGGCCTCCAGTTCAGCACCCCCACCCGGGTCCAGTACGGCCCGGTCGCCGCGCTCGGCGGGACCGCCCGGTTCACCGGCGACATGGCCGTCGGCACGTACGAGGCGATGAAGCGCATCCCGCAGAAGGTGCCCGCCCTCTGGACGGCGATCAGTGGCGGCGAGCGGGACGTGGACACCCCGATCAGCGTGGTCGGCGCGAGCCGGCTCGGCGGCGAGGCGGTGGAGAACAACGCCTGGCTGGTGTTCTTCATGCTGTTCGTGTCGCTGAACTTCTTCATCGGCGTGTTCAACCTGCTGCCGCTGCTGCCGCTCGACGGCGGGCACATCGCGATCGCGTGGTTCGAGCGGGCCCGGTCCTGGGTCTTCGCCCGGTTCGGCCGGCCGGACCCGGGCCGCGTCGACTATCTCAAGCTCATGCCCATCACGTACGTGGTGATCCTGATCGGTGGCGTGTTCACGCTGCTGACCGTCACCGCGGACGTCGTCAACCCGATCACGCTCTTCTCAAGGTGAGTGCCTGAAGTGACCGCAGTCAGTCTCGGTATGCCCGTCGCGCCGCCCCCCGCGCTCGCCCCGCGCCGGGCCAGCCGCCAGATCATGGTCGGCTCGGTGCCGGTCGGTGGGGGCGCGCCGGTGTCGGTGCAGTCGATGACCACCACCCTGACCTCCGACGTCAACGCCACCCTCCAGCAGATCGCCGAGTTGACCGCGTCCGGCTGCCAGATCGTCCGGGTCGCCGTGCCGAGTCAGGACGACGTCGAGGCGCTGCCGGCGATCGCCCGCAAGTCGCAGATCCCGGTGATCGCCGACATCCACTTCCAGCCGAAGTACGTCTTCGCCGCGATCGACGCCGGCTGCGCCGCCGTCCGGGTGAACCCGGGCAACATCCGGCAGTTCGACGACAAGGTCAAGGAGATCGCCGCAGCGGCCTCCGCCGCCGGTACGCCGATCCGGATCGGCGTGAACGCCGGCTCGCTGGACAAGCGGCTGCTCGCCAAGTACGGCAGGGCCACCGCCGAGGCGCTGGTCGAGTCGGCGCTGTGGGAGTGCTCGCTGTTCGAGGAGCACGGCTTCCGGGACATCAAGATCTCGGTGAAGCACAACGACCCGGTGGTGATGATCCGGGCGTACCGGCAACTCGCCGAGCGCTGCGACTATCCGCTGCACCTCGGTGTCACCGAGGCTGGCCCCGCGTTCCAGGGCACCATCAAGTCGGCGGTCGCCTTCGGCGCGCTGCTGGCCGAGGGGATCGGCGACACGATCCGGGTGTCGCTGTCCGCCCCGCCGGTGGAGGAGATCAAGGTCGGCAACCAGATCCTGGAGTCGCTGGGGCTGCGCGAGCGGGGCCTGGAGATCGTCTCCTGCCCGTCCTGCGGCCGGGCCCAGGTCGACGTCTACAAGCTGGCCGAGGAGGTCACCGCCGGCCTGGAGGGGCTGCCGGTGCCGCTGCGGGTGGCCGTCATGGGCTGCGTTGTCAACGGCCCGGGGGAGGCCCGCGAGGCCGACCTCGGCGTCGCCTCGGGCAACGGCAAGGGCCAGATCTTCGTCAAGGGCAAGGTCGTCAAGACCGTCCCCGAGGGGCAGATCGTGGAGACGCTGATCGCCGAGGCGCTGCGGATCGCCGACGAGATGGGCGCCGAGCTTCCCGAGGAACTGCGGGACCTGGTCCCGGGTGCCACCGTCACCGTGCACTGACCCGTCGCGTGACCCCCAAGGGGGCCGTTCCATCGGGAACGGCCCCCTTGCGCGTACCCGCGCGGGCCACCACCGGGGTGAGAAGGGGACCCTTCTCTACCGTAGGCGTCAACGAGGGGCCCCTCCTTACTCCTCGGCGAGGATGGCGTAGAGCTTGCGCCGGGTCTCGGCGAGCACCTGTGCGGCCCGCTCGCGCTGGTCGTCGGTGCCGGTCGTCATCACCTGCCGCAGCGCGTGCATCGCCTGTGTGCCGGCGTCGCGGATGTCGTGCCAGCTCGCGACGGTGTCCTCGGCGAACTCGCCCCACGGTGGGGCCTGCGCCGCCTGGTCCGCCTCGGCACGGCCCGCGTCGGTGAGGGTGAACCGCTTGCGTCCGCCGCCGGCCTCCTCGGTCTCGGCGATGACGACGCCCTCGTCCTCCAGGAGCTGGAGGGTCGGGTAGATCGACCCGGGGCTGGGCCGCCAGGCCCCGCCGGTGCGGGAGTCGATCTCCTGGATCATCTCGTACCCGTGCATCGGCCGCTCGGTGAGCAGGGCCAGCACGGCCGCCCGGACGTTGGGCCGCCGCCCCCGTCCCCGCCCCCGGTGGCCGCCCCGCCCGCCGTGCGGGCCCCCGTGCCCGGGCGGCACCGGCGGAAAGGGTGGGCCGGGCGGAAAGCCGAAGCCGGGCGGGAAGCCGAAGCCGCGCAGCCGCGCCTCGCGCATGGGCGTACGTCGGGGGATTCTCATGGTTTTCTCCCCTACAGTTCGGTCGCTGATGTATCAACGATATATCGCCAACCTGTCGCCGAAAAGTAGTTTTTTCGGTGCCGGCGACGGGGTGGAGGGCGGACCCCGCACTCGGCCGGCGAGGCGGGGGGCCGATCTGGCAGGCTGGTGACGTGCTGACGGTGCCGGTGCGGCAACTCGGGGAATCGGAGCGGCGCGCGGTCGAGCGGCTGCTCGACCTCGACCCGTTCGCGGGAGCGCAGGTCGCCGAGCGGGTCACCGCGCGCGGGTTGGCATGGTGGCGGGCCGAGGGACGAATCCTGGGGTACGGCGCGCGCCGCAACCTGGAGTCGATCTGTTGGCTCGGCGGCAACCTCACCCCCGTGCTCGCCTCGGAGTCCGCCGTCGCCGCCTACGCCGAGCTGCTCGCCGCCGAGGAGCGGCTCTGCTCGTCGATCGTCGGGCGGGCCGACGCGGTGCTCGGGCTCTGGGACCGGTTGTGTGGGCACTGGGGGCCGGCCCGCGACGTCCGGCCCAACCAGCCGCTGCTGGCCACCGACGCGCCGCCGTCGGTCGTGACCGACCCCGACGTGCGGCTCGTGCGCGGCAACGAGGTCGACCGGCTCTTCCCCGCCGCCGTTGCCATGTACACCGAGGAGGTCGGCGTCTCGCCGCTGGTCGAGGACAGCGGGCGCGGCTACCGGCGGCGGGTCGCCGACCTGGTCCGGGCCGGTCGGGCGTACGCCCGGTTCGTCGACGGCCAAGTCGTCTTCAAGGCCGAGCTGGCGGTGGTGACCCGGCACACGGCGCAGGTCCAGGGCGTCTGGGTGGCCCCGCAGTGGCGCGGCCGGGGGATCGCCACGGCGGCGATGGCGGCGGTCGTGCGGGACGCGCTGCTGCGGGTGGCTCCGACCGTCAGCCTGTACGTCAACGACTTCAACCTGCCGGCCCGCCGCGTCTACGAGCGCTGCGGGTTCCGCACGGTCGGCACTCTCGCCACCGTCCTCTTCTGAGGTGCAAGGAAGGGCCCCTTCTTAACGCCAGCGGTAGAGAAGGTTCCCCTTCTCACCCCGCCAGCTTGCCGGCGGCGCGGGTCGGGCCGGTCCGGCCTCGGACGGGTGGCGCGGGCGGTAAATGCGTTGAAGGCCCCGGCCGGATCACGGAGGGTGGAGATACCGCCCCGAGAGTCCGGAGGGACCGACATGCGCCTTTTCCGTGACCTGTGGGCCACCTCGGCACGCCGGATGACGTTCGTGGCCGCGCTGGTCGTGCTCGGTGCCGCAGGCCAGGCCGCCGCCGCGGCGCTCGCCGGCCCGGTGCTGGTGCACCGCTCGGGTGTCCTGTTCGTCGTCCTGGCGGTGGCGCTGTGCGCCGTCGTCGTCACCGACCTCACCATCGGGCTCGTGATGGCCGGCGTCACCGCCGACTGGTCGGCCGACGTCCGGCGGCGGCTGTGCCGGGTGGCGTTCGGGCAGGACCTGTCGACCCTGGAGGGCACCCCGGTCGGCGAGCTGCTGGACCGGATCGACGGCGACGTATACCAGGTCGCCTCCGAGGTGCGCGGGCACGGCGTACGCATCGCCCAGATGACCGCCACGGGCCTGCTCTCCACGGTCGTCGCCCTGGTGGTGTGGTGGCCGGCCGGGGTGAGCATGCTCGCGCTGAGCGCGCTGCTCGCCCTCGTCCTGCGCCGCCCGACCCAACGGATCGCCCCGGCCCGGATGGCCGAGGAGGAGGCCCAGACCGACCTCGCCGCCGTCATGGAGGAGGCCGTCCACGGCCAGGACGACGTGCGCACCAGCCTCGCCCGGCCGTACGTGCTGCGACTCTATGCCCAGCGCGCCGCCGCCGTGCTGGCCCGGGGGGCCGTGGTGTGGCGGATGTCGGCGTGGGTGACCGTCGTCGGCGCCGGCGTCATCCGGGTCGGCATCGCCGGGGTGGTCCTCGGCGGGGCGTGGGCCCTGGCCGCCGGCCGGATGGACGCGGCCCGGCTGACCGCCGTGTGGCTGCTCGTGCTCGGGTTCGGCATGACCGTCGAGCACGTCAGCCGGATGGTGCCCGAGTTGCAGTACGCGATCGGCGCGTGGGGGCGGGTGCAACTGCTGCAGGACGCCCCGCAGGAGCCGGCCGGCGGGCGGGAACCCGTCGAGGGCGACCTGGTAGTGCGCCACCTCACCTTCCGCTACCCGGCGGGCGGGGCCGACAGTGACCGCGCCCCGGCGCTGCGCGACGTCTCGCTGACGTTCGTCCGGGGCCGGTCGTACGCCCTGATCGGCCGGACCGGGTCCGGCAAGTCGACGCTGGCGAAGGCGCTCACCCGGGCCGTGGACCTGCCGCGCGGCACCGTCCTGCTCGGCGACACCGACCTGCTCGACCTCGACGTCGAACGGCTGCGCCGGTGGATCGCCGTGGTCCCGCAGCGCACCGAGATCCTGTCCGGCACCCTCGCCGAGAACGTCGCGCTGTTCGACCCCGAGCTGCTCGACGACGCCGCGCGGGCGCTGGACGAGCTGGGGTTGGCCGGCTGGATCGCCGGGCTGCCCGACGGCCTGGACACCCGGCTGGGCGAGGGCGGGCACGTGCTGTCGGCCGGGCAGGAGCAGCTCGTCGCGTTCGCCCGGATCCTGGTCCGCGACCCGCACGTGGTGATCCTCGACGAGGCCACCGCGCGGCTGGACCCGATCACCGAGACGCTGGTGCAGCGGGCCACCGACCGGCTGCTCGCCGACCGGATCGGCATCGTCATCGCCCACCGGCTCTCCTCGGTGCGCCGCTGCGACGAGGTGGTGGTGCTGGCCGACGGCGCGGTCGTCGAA
>NZ_SMKJ01000563.1:0-1683 GCF_004348615.1 Micromonospora sp. KC207 | reverse complement strand
TCGATGCGCTTCCCGCCGGCCAGCACGGCCGCCCAGTCCACCGGCACTCCGGCGTTGTGGGCCTGGGCGAGGAACGCGGCGAAAGCGTGCGGCTCGGGCTGCTTGGCCCGCAACGCCGCGGCAAGCACCACATCATCATCCAGGAACGAACGCGCCATCGCCGTGAGCACCGCATCCGGACCCAACTCCAGGAACCGGGTCACCCCCTGCTCCCGCAGAGTACGAACACCATCATGGAAACGGACCGCCTCACGCACATGCCGCACCCAATACGCCGGATCGGTCACCTCATCACCGACCACACCACCGGTCACGTTCGACACGATCGGAATCCGCGGCGACCGGAAATCCACACCACGGGCGACCCGCTCGAACTCCTCCAGCATCGGCTCCATCAACGGCGAATGGAACGCGTGACTGACCGCCAACCACGTCGTCTTACGATCCGGCCACCGAGCCTGAAACTCCCGCAACTCCTCCAACGAACCAGAAACCACCACCGCATTCGGCCCGTTCACCGCCGCCACCGCCACACCAGAAACCTCATCCTCGCTGGCCTGGACCGCCAACATGCCCCCACCAGCAGGCAGAGCACCCATCAACCGGCCCCGCGCCGCGACCAACGCACACGCATCCGCCAACGACAACACACCAGCCACATGCGCGGCCACCAACTCACCAATCGAATGACCCAACAGGAAATCCGGACGGACCCCGAAAGACTCCACCAACCGGAACAACGCCACCTCGACAGCGAACAACGCCGCCTGCGTGACACGCGTGTCATCCAGCCCCGACCCGTCAGCGCACACCAGCGCCTCCCGCACCTCCGGATCGAAATGCCCACACACCTCATCAAAAACCCGCCGGAACAGCGGATACGTCAACCCAGCACCCATCCGCGCACGCTGCGAACCCTGACCCGTGAACAACACCGCGGTCTTCCCCACAACCGGACGACCCGCGAACCGCTCCCCACCGACCAACGCCACCCGACACTCCAGATGCGCACGAGTCGTCGCAGCCGAAAACGCCACATCCAACAAATCCCGCCCCGGCAAAAACGCACGCAACCTCGCCTCCTGCGCCCGCAACGCCTGCTCCGACCTAGCCGACACCAAAATCGGCACCACCGACGGAACCATTACATCCCCCCCGCGCGGAGCCTCCTCAATTTCCCCGCGCGGAGCCTCCTCGAGGATCACGTGCGCGTTCGTGCCACTGATCCCGAACGACGACACACCCGCCCGCCGCGGACGACCACCCACCACCCACGGACGCGCCTGCGTCAACAACTCCACCCGACCCGCCTGCCACTCCACATGCGGCGACGGCGCATCCACATGCAACGTCCGCGGCAACACCCCATGCCGCATCGCCAACACCATCTTGATCACACCCGCCACACCCGCCGCCGCCGACGTGTGACCAATATTCGACTTCACCGACCCCAACCACAACGGCTCCTCACGATCACGCCCATAAGTCGCCAACAACGCCTGCGCCTCAATCGGGTCACCCAACCGCGTACCCGTCCCATGACCCTCAACCACATCCACCTCAGCAGCCGACAACCCCGCAACAGCAAGCGCCTGCCGAATCACCCGCTCCTGCGCCGGACCATTCGGCGCAGTCAACCCATTCGACGCACCATCCTGATTCACCGCACTACCACGCACCACA
>NZ_SMKJ01000562.1:0-1702 GCF_004348615.1 Micromonospora sp. KC207 | reverse complement strand
CCGTGTAGCCCCCGATGTGGACGATCGCCTGCTGCCCGATCACCCGATCCGCCTTCCGCCGCTGTCCGTGTCGATCACCCCAGAGCTTTCCCCGGTCCCGCCGGGCCAGCCCTGGTTCTCGCGGGTCGGACCCGACCCACCTCGGGCCCGGTCGCGCAGGCGACCGGGCCGGCGCGGATCAGGCCACCGGCACCGGTTCGCCCCGCTGCCGGGCGACGTGCTCGACCAGGGAGACCAGCACCAGCTTGCCCGACTGCCGGTCCCGGGCGTCGCAGAACACCAGCGGCACGTCCGGGTCCAGGTCCAGCGCGTGGCGGACGGCGTCCAGGCTGAACCGGCGGCCGTCGTCGAAACAGTTCACCCCGACCACGAACGGGATGTTCCGCTGCTCGAAGTAGTCGATCGACGGGAAGCAGTCGGCCAGCCGGCGGGTGTCGGCGAGCACCACCGCGCCGAGCGCCCCGAAGGCCAGCTCGTCCCAGAGGAACCAGAACCGGTCCTGGCCCGGGGTGCCGAACAGGTAGACCTGAAGGTCCTCGTTGATGGTGATCCGGCCGAAGTCCATCGCCACCGTGGTGGTGGATTTGCCCTCCACGCCGGAGAGGTCGTCAACACCGATGCCGGCCCCGGTGAGGACCTCCTCGGTCTGGAGGGGTCGGACCTCGCTCAAGGCGCTCACCAGCGTGGTCTTGCCGGCGCCGAAGCCGCCGGCGATGAGGATCTTCAGGGCCAGCGGGATTCTCGCCCCGGATCCGTCACGGTCATAGCGCACGGAGTCCATTGACCACCGCCTTGAGAATGTTGTCGTCGGGAAGGAACGCGGTGCCGGCCGGCTCGTACACGGAGACCAGGCCGCGGGCGAGCAGGTCGCCGACGAGCACCCGGACCACACCCACCGCGAGGTCCAGCTCGACGGCCAGTTCGGCGACCGGCACCGGCCGCCGGGCGAGCTCCACCAGGCGGCGGTGTTCGGGGTGCAGCCGGGAATGGGCCACCAGGTCCGCGCCCCGGCGGGCGAGCACGAACGCGACCAGGTCGAGGCCGACCGACGGCCGGACCCGCCCGCCGGTCAGGGTGTACGGGCGGACGACCGGGCCGGCGTCGCCGTCCAGCCACTCGTGCTGCGGCCCCGGCGACTCAGCCCGCATCTGCCCCACCCGAGCCGGACCGAATCGGCGCGGTCAGGTTCTCGCCCACCCTGATCACCAGCATCGCCATCTCGTAGGCCACCAGGCCGATGTCCGCGTCGGCCTCGGCGACGACCGCGAGGCACGCACCCTGCCCGGCGGCGGTGACGAAGAGATACGCCGACTCCATCTCCACCACCGTCTGCCGCACCCCGCCGGCGGCGAGGTGCCGGCTGGCGCCCTTGGCCAGGCTGGAGAAGCCGGAGGCCAGAGCGCAGAGGTGCTCGGCATCGGTACGGTCGAGGTCGGCGGAGGCCCCGAGCAGGAGCCCGTCCGCCGACAGCACCACCGCCTCGCGGGCGGCAGGCACCCGTTCCACCAGCTCGTCGAGCAACCAGTCGAGATCGACGTTCGGCTTCGTCGTGTACACCACTAGGCGTCCCTCTCAGTCACGGTCGGGGCTTGCGGGGGCGCCGCTGGGGCGCCCGGTTCCGGCGCGGTGTCGGCGGCGCGGGTCGAGGCGGAACCGGTGGGGTTGGTCGGGCCGGCGGTGGCCGGGGCGGACGGCACGGGGG
>NZ_SMKJ01000561.1:0-1706 GCF_004348615.1 Micromonospora sp. KC207 | reverse complement strand
GCCCGCGCCCCGCCCCGGGTCCGGGCTGGTCGAGGGCCGGGACTGGGTAGGGTCGGCCCATGTCCTACCCCGAAGTGGGCGTCGCCGGGCTGGCCGAGTTGCTCGCCGGGCCCGTCGTGCCGGCCGCCCGGGGGCTGCTCGGCTGCCGGCTCTCGGCCGGCGGGGTCACCGTCCGGATCACCGAGGTCGAGGCGTACGCGGGCACGGCCGGTGATCCCGCCTCGCACGCCCATCGGGGGCGAACCCCGCGCAACGCCGTGATGTTCGGCCCGGCGGGGCACGCCTACGTCTACTTCACGTACGGCATGTACTGGTGCGTGAACGTGGTGACCGGGCCGCAGGGGGAGGCTGCGGCGGTGCTGCTGCGGGCCGGCGAGGTGGTGGAGGGCGTCGAGGTCGCGCGGTCCCGCCGCACCGCCGTACGCCGGGATGTGGATCTCGCGCGCGGCCCGGCGCGGCTCTGCGCCGCCCTCGGTATCGACCGTACGCTGTACGGGCGGTATCTGCTCGGCGACGGGCCGGTGCGGCTGCGCCCGGCGGCCGAGCCGGTGCCCGAGGCGACGATCGCCGCCGGGCCCCGGGTCGGGGTGACCGGCGCACACGACGTGCCGTGGCGGTTCTGGATCGCCGGCGAGCCGACCGTGAGCCAGTACCGCCGGCACGTGCCCCGCTCCCGCCGCTGACCACCCCGCTCCCGCCGCTGACTTACCCAGATCCCGCCGCTGGAGCTGCCCGCTTCCGTCGCTGACCTGGGGCGACCGCTCGTCGCTGACCTGGGGCGACCGCCCGCTGCTCCCGGTGCGTCGGCCGGTTTCTGTCGGTCCCCGTGGTCATAATCACGCCATTCGGCTTCCGGCTCCGCGAAGGACATCCATGACGACCCTGCTCGCGATCGGCACCGGCAAGGGCCTCTTCCTCGCCACCAGCGTCGACGGCCGCCGCACCTGGCGGGTCAGCGGCCCGCACCACCCGATGACCGGCGTGTACGCGGTGGCGGTGGACACGCGGCGCGACGTTCCCCGCCTGCTCGCCGCAACGACCAGCTCACACTTCGGGCCCAGCGTGGCCACCAGCGACGACCTGGGGGCGTCCTGGCAGGAGCCCGAGCAGGCCCCGGTCGCCTTCCCGGCCGACACCGGGGCGAGCCTCGGGCGGGTCTGGCAGCTCGCGCCCGCCGGGCCGGCGGAGCCAGAGGTGGTCTGGGCCGGCACCGAGCCGTCGGCGCTGTTCCGCTCCGCCGACGGGGGACGCACCTTCGAGTTGGTCCGCGCGCTGTGGGACCACCCGCACCGCAAGCAGTGGGAGGCGGGCTTCGGCGGCCAGGCGGTGCACACCGTCCTGCCGCACCCGCACGACCCGGCCCGACTCACGGTGGCCATGTCGACCGGTGGGGTCTACCACTCCGACGACGCGGGCGCGAGCTGGGCACCGGGCAACACGGGCATCCGGGCCTATTTCCTGCCCGACGAGTGGCCCGAGTTCGGCCAGTGCGTGCACAAGGTGGCCCGGGACGCCGGTGATCCGGAGCGGCTCTACGCGCAGAACCACCACGGCGTCTACCGCTCCGACGACGGGGGGCGGACCTGGTTGTCGATCGCCGCCGGCCTGCCCAGCGACTTCGGGTTCCCGATGGTGGCCCACCCCCGCCGCCCCGGGATGATCTGGTCGTTCCCCCTCGCCGCCGACTCCCGGCGCTTCCCGGCCGA
>NZ_SMKJ01000560.1:0-1738 GCF_004348615.1 Micromonospora sp. KC207 | reverse complement strand
GGCGTCGGCTCGCCGGCCGGTCCCGCACCGCTCGGCGGCTCAGCCCAGCCCGGCCCCTTCGGGGGCCCGCCGAGCCCGGGCGCCGGCGCGCCCCCGCCGGGATACCCGCCGCACCATGCCCCGGTCGCGCCGAAGCAGAAGCGCGGGGTGCTCATCGCCTCGATCGTGGCGGTCCTGGCGCTGATGCTCTGCGGCGGTGGCGGCGCCGCTGCGTTCTTCACCCTGCGCAGCACGGAGAACGGCGAGGGCGCGAAGGAGCCGACGGTCGCGGTGGAGAACTTTCTCACCGCCGTCTACCGGGAACGGGACGCCCGCAAGGCCTCCGGCTACGTCTGCGCCGCCGCCCGGGACGACCGGAAGATCACCGCCAAGGTCACGGAGCTGAAGCGGTACGCCGAGCAGTACTCCGACGCCCGGTTCCGCTGGACCAGCCCGAAGGTGGACAACCAGACCGGCGACCGGGCCACCGTCACCACCAGGGTGACCATGACGACCTCCGACGAAAAGGTCGCCGACCAGGACCTCCGCTTCACCGTGGTGCGGAAGACCGGCTGGTGGGTCTGCGAGATCGCCTGACCGGGCGACGCGATCGGCGGGACCGGCCGGGTGGATAGGCTCGACGGGTGCGAGCAGCTGAGCGGACGGCCGACCCGGCCGGCACGGAGTGGCCGGCGCGCCTACACGTGGTGACCGGCAAGGGTGGCACCGGCAAGACCAGCGTGGCGGCGGCGCTGGCACTGGCGTTGGCCGCCAACGGCCGGCGCACCCTGCTGGTCGAGGTCGAAGGGCGGCAGGGCATCGCCCAGCTCTTCGGCACCGATCCGCTGCCGTACGCCGAGCGGCACCTCACCGACGCCCCGGGCGGCGGGGAGGTACGGGCCCTGGCGGTGGACGCCGAGGAGGCCCTGCTGGAGTACCTCGACATGTTCTACAAGCTCGGCGCGGCCGGCCGGGCGCTGCGCAAGCTCGGCGCGATCGACTTCGCCACCACCATCGCTCCCGGTCTGCGGGACGTGCTGCTCACCGGCAAGGTCAAGGAGGCCACGACCCGCACGGCCGGCCAGCGCCGGGCGTACGACGCGGTGGTGCTGGACGCGCCGCCGACCGGGCGGATCGGCCGGTTCCTCAAGGTCACGGCGGAGACGGCCCGGCTGGCCAAGGTCGGCCCGATCAAGACCCAGAGCGAGGGGGTCGCCGCGCTGCTGCGCTCCCCGATGACCGCGGTGCACGTGGTGACGCTGCTGGAGGAGATGCCGGTCCAGGAGACGGTGGACGCGATCGCCGAACTGACTCAGCTCGGTTTCCCGGTAGGCCGGGTGATCGTGAACGCGGCCCGGCCACCGCTGCCCGCCGGCCGGCCGGTGACCGCCGCTGAGCTGCGGCGCGGCCTGCTCACCGCCGGGTTGCCGGCCGATCGGGACACCGTCGCCGGGCTCGCCGCCGAGGCCCGGGACCAGTGGATACGCCGGGAGCTGGAGGACTCGCTGCGCGGTGACCTGGCCGAGCTGGGGCTTCCCCTGACCGAGCTGCCGCTGCTGCCCGACGGGGTGGACCGGGCGGGGCTGGCGGCGCTGTCCCGGGTGCTCGTGCGGGCGGATTGACTCACACTGGCACCGGCGCGGCGCGGAGACTGTCCGCAGCCCGATACGCTCGATTGGTGCCTTCCGAAGACGCGGCGCCGCAGCTGGACGTCGACCAGATCCTCGCCGACCCGGGCGTGCGGATCGTGGTGTGCTGC
>NZ_SMKJ01000559.1:0-1742 GCF_004348615.1 Micromonospora sp. KC207 | reverse complement strand
GTCGCGGGCGGGTCGGGCAGCGGCCGGGGGCTGCTGCGCCATTTCGAGATCACCACGACCCGATGGTCGGTGGAACTGAACACCTCGCTGGACATGTGCAGCGGGTCGTGCTCGACCTCGGGCAGGGCCGTGTCGCAGACCCAGGTGATCAGGTCGGCGAAGCCGTACGGCTCCGCCCGCGCCTCCCACATCCGTACGATCACGTCGTCGCTCCCTCGCTCGTGTCGAGCCGTCACACGCTGACCGTGGTCAGCGGCAGGGCCGAATCGGCCGGCAGGTCGAGCCGGCTCGGCGCGACCCCCGCAGCGACCAGGTGCGAACCCAGCGCGGCGACCATCGCCCCGTTGTCGGTGCACAGCTTCGGCCGGGGCACCCGCACCCGGATGCCGAGCTTCGCCGCCCGGTGCTCGGCCAGCGCCCGCAGCCGGGAGTTCGCCGCCACCCCCCCGCCGATCACCAGCGTGTCCACCCCGTGGGCCTGACACGCGGCCAGCGCCTTGGCGGTGAGCACATCGCAGACCGCCTCCTGGAACGACGCGGCCACGTCGGCCACCGGCACCGGTTCGCCGGCCCGTTGCCGGGCCTCCACCCAGCGGGCCACAGCCGTCTTCAGGCCCGAGAAGGAGAAGTCGTACCGGTGGGCGGCGAGGTCCTTGGCGGCGGTGAGGCCACGCGGAAACCCGATCGCGCCGGCGTCGCCGGCGGCGGCCTCCCGGTCGATGTACGGGCCGCCGGGGAACGGCAGGCCGAGCAGCCGGGCCACCTTGTCGAACGCCTCGCCGGCGGCGTCGTCGATGGTCGCGCCGAGCGGGGTCACCCCCCGGGCCAGGTCGTCGACGAGCAGCAGGGACGAGTGCCCGCCGGAGACCAGCAGGGCGATCGCCGGCTCGGGCAGCGGCCCGTGTTCCAGGGTGTCCACGGCGACGTGCGCGGCGAGGTGGTTCACCCCGTACACCGGCTTCTCGGCGGCCAGCGCGTACCCCTTGGCGGCGGCCACGCCGACCAGCAGCGCCCCGGCCAGTCCCGGGCCGGAGGTCACCGCGAAGGCGTCTATGTCGGCGATGGTCACCCCCGCCTCGGCCAGCGCCCGGTCCATGGTGGGCACGATGGCCTCCAGGTGAGCGCGGCTGGCCACCTCGGGCACCACACCGCCGAACCGGGCGTGCTCGGCGACGCTGGAGGCCAGCGCGTCGGCGAGCAGGGTGTGCCCGCGCACGATGCCGACCCCGGTCTCGTCGCAGGAGGTCTCGATGCCGAGGATGAGCGGTTCGTCGGCCATGGCTCCTCAGTCCTGGTCGCGCCGCATGACCAGCGCGTCGGTGTTGCTGGGTTGGTAGTAGCCGCGGCGCACGCCGATCGGCTCGAAGCCGTACGTCGCGTAGAGCCGCTGGGCGGGGCCGTTGTCCGCCGCGACCTCCAGCAGCGTGCTGCGCACACCCCGGCGGGCGGCTTCGGCGAGCAGCGCCTCCAGCAGCGCCCGGCCCACCCCGCGCCGCTGGGCGTCCCGGGCGACCGCGATGTTCTGCACCCACGCCTCGTCCGGCGCGGCGACGGCCAGCCCCGCGTAGCCGAGCACGCGCCCGCCGCCGTCCGGGGTGGCGACCAGGTAGAAGTGGCCGTTGGCCAGCTCGTTCCAGAACATCGCCGGCGACCACTGCTCGGCTCCGAACAGGTCCGCCTCGATCGGCAGCACCTCGTCGATGTGCCACCAGCGGAACCGGCCCAGCCGCACCACCCCCACC
>NZ_SMKJ01000558.1:0-1768 GCF_004348615.1 Micromonospora sp. KC207 | reverse complement strand
GAGAGCGCCCGTTCCAGTTCCCCCCAGGCCACCCCCGGGTTATGGAAGCTCACCGTGCCCCCGTCCCACGGAGGTCTTGGCGGCTCGCCGGTCAGTCATAGATCGCCTCCACCAGCCACTGGCCGGACTCGACCGCCAGCAGGAGAGCCGCCCCGTCGGCCAGGCAGACCTGGAACCGGGCGCGGCGGCGGGCCTCCGCCGGGGCCCACCAGCGCTCGTCCACCGGCCACGGGCCGGCCCAGCCGACGATCTCCACCGGTCGGGCCGTGCCGACGACCAGCCGCGCCGGGGCGGCGGTGAGCTGGAGCCGCGCGCTGACCCCGACCGGCTCGCCCGTCGCGTCGTGGACGGTCGCGGCGAGCGGCGCGGGCAGCACCACGGCCGGCGAGGGCGGCGGCAGCCGGCCCGGCCACGGAGGCGGCGCGGCCCGCCCTGACCAGGCCGGCTCGCCGGGGCGGGCAGGCCCGGCCAACCCACCAGCGCGGGCAGGCCCGGTCGACTCGCCGGGGCGGGCGGGCAGCCGCTCGTCGCCCCACGGCACCAGCCGCACCTGGTCGCCCGGTGACCGGCCGCCGCCGAGCACCGCGGTGACCACCGCCTCGGGGCCGAGGAGCCCCTGCACCCGGCTCAGCGCCCGGTGCGCCCGTTCCCGCTCCTCGCCCGTCTCCCCCCACAGCCCGGGTTGCAGGTCGGCCCGAGCGAGCACCCCGTCGGGCACCAGCCGCAGCCGGATGATCCCGGCCGTCGGGCGGGCCGATCGGGAGCCGGGCCGGCCGGCGCTGCCGGAGAGCCAGCCGTCGAGCTGCCAGCGCACCCGGTCGGCGATGGCCGCCGCGGTGAGCAGGCCGTCGTGCCGCCACACCCGGTGCAGCTCCTGGCCGTGGGCGGTGACCGCCTCGATGCCCAGCCGGGTGCAGGCCAGCCCGTGCGCGGCGAGCCGGTCGTGCAGCCGCTCGGCCAGCGCGCGGGCGGCGAAGGCTGCGGCGTCGACCCGGTCGATCGGCTCGTCGTGGTCGGCGGTGACCGCCAGGTCGGCCAGGGGCCGGCGGACGGCCAGCGGCCGGTGGTCCTGACCGGCGGCGAGCCGGTGGGCCAGCGCGCCGTCGAACCCGAACCGGGCCAGCACGTCCCCCGCCGGCAGCGCGGCGAAGCCCCCCAGGGTGCGTAAGCCGAGCCGGCGCAGCAGGTCGGCCAGGGCCGGCCGGCCGAGCGCCTCCACCGGCAGGCCGGCCAGGAAGCCTGGAGTGCCGCCGGGGGGCACCACCCGCCCGGCGCGGGCCGCCAGGCCTGCGGCGAACACCCCGTCGGCGATGCCCACCTGGCTCTCCACCGCGCAGGTCTGGGCGACGTGCTCGATGATCCGCTCGGCGGCCGCCTCCTCGCCGCCGAGGTGGCGGGCCGGTCCCCGGGCGGCCAGCGCGCAGGCGCCGGGGCGGACCACCTCGACGCCGGCGGCCAACTCCTCGACGGCGGCGACCACCGGCTCGAAGGCCCGGGCGTCCCGCCCCGCATCGTGGTCGACGACGGTCAGTTGCGGGCAGCGCCCCTGCGCCTCCCGCTTGCGCAGCCCCCGGCGGACGCCCTCGGCGCGGGCCCGTTCGGAGCAGGCGACCACCCGGTTGGCGTGCAGCACCGCGACCGCCCCGGTGGCCGGCACCCCGTCGACGATCTCGGCGGCGAGGACCGGCCAGTCCGGGCACCAGAGCAACAGCGTCCGCACCGGCGCACCGGTCACGCCGGACCGACCACGGTGAGCGGGCCACGGCGG
>NZ_SMKJ01000557.1:0-1770 GCF_004348615.1 Micromonospora sp. KC207 | reverse complement strand
GCCCGGCACAGCTGGCAGCACAGCGCGCCCCACACCGACGACACGGGCGACATCGACCTGCTGCTGGCCGCCGCGCTGCGCATCGGCGTGGCGGCGAAGCCGGCGGGCCCGGCGACCCGGATCCGGGGGGACCACCTCGCCGGCCGGGCCGTCGACGTGATCGAGGCGGACGCGGAACACGGCGGGCTGCGCTACTGGATCGACCGGTCCGGGCTGCTGCGCCGGCTGGAGCTGCGCACCCGACTCGGCACGTACGCCCAGCTCGACCTGACGCCGGGCCCGGTGCCGGCGCTGCCGCCGCCGGCCAAGCCGCCCGCCCGCGGCTGACGCCGACGGGTCGGACCCGACACCGGGTGCCGTCGGCCGCGCCAGGACACCAGCCGGCTCAGGGCCGCCAACCGGTGCGCGCGGCCCACTCCTCGGCGCGGTGGTGCTCCTCGTCGAACCACGGGTCCCGCGCCGTGGCGTGGGTGCTCCCCTCCGGCGCGCTGGCCGCCAACTCCCCCTTGAGCGCCAGGTACGCGGCCCGCTGATCCGGGTCGGCGCGGAGGTGGTCGCGCATCAGCAGCGCGTACCGCCAGCCGGGCGAGCCCTCCGCGCGCAGGTGCAGGCGCACCGGACGGCCCGGATCGGCGCTGCCGTGCAGCCGCTTCTCCCACCGGCCGCTGCCCGCCGGGCGGGGGCTGTCCCACCACTGGCCGGGCAGCCGGGGGAAGCCCGCCGCGGCGAGGCGCTCGGCGAGGGGGCCGTCCGCCTCGACCAGGCTCGGCACGGTCAGCTGGATGTCGATGACGTCCCTGGCGGCGAGGCCGGCGACGGCCGTCGAGCCGATGTGGTCGATCCGCGGGTCGGCCGGGGCGAGCGCGTGCCGGATCCGGGCGGCCAGCCGGGCGTACTGCTGGGGCCAGGTCGGATCGGGGCCGGTGAGACCCGCCCCGTCGGGGTCGGCCACCCGACGGCGCCGGAGGTTCTTCTCGTACGGCAACAGCCGGTCGCGCCACAGCCGGTCCACCTCGGCGTGCAGTTCGTCGAGGGTGCCGTCGTTGCGCAGCACCACGTCCGCGGCCGCGCGGCGGCGGGCGTCGTCGGCCTGCGCGGCGATCCGCCGCTCGGCCTCCGCCCGGGCCATCCCCCGGTCGCGCGCCAGCCGCGCGAGCCGGGTGACGACCTCCGTCTGCACCACGACCACCAGGTGGTACGTCGGCGCGAGTCCCACCTCGACCAGCAGCGGCACGTCGTTGACCACGACGGCGTCGGGGGCGGCAGCGGCGGCCAGCTCGGCGGTCCGCGCCCGGACCCGGGGATGGGTGATCGCCTCCAGCCGGCGGCGGGCCGCCTCGTCGGCGAAGACCATCCCGCCCAGCGCGGCCCGGTCCAGCGCCCCGTCGGGGCCGAGGACGGTGTCCCCGAAGGCGGCCACGATCTCTGCCAGCCCCGTGCTGCCCACGGCGACCACCTCCCGGGCGATCCGGTCGGAGTCGATCACCACCGCGCCGAGCCCGGCCAGCCGGGCCGCGACCGCGCTCTTGCCGGACCCGATCCCGCCAGTCAGTCCCACCATCAGCACCGCATCAGTCAACCGGACCACCTCCCGCGCCGCCAAACCGGGCCGCCGCCGTCGGTTCCAACCCCCGCGCGGTCGCGCCCGCCTTATGATCACAGTCGATCCGGCAAATGGTGGCCTGCGGCCGGGCGCGAGGCACCCGGTCCACGATCGAGCACGTTCTTGCCGGCCGCCGCCGGGGTGGGGGCGAGGGACAGGTGGCGGGG
>NZ_SMKJ01000556.1:0-1793 GCF_004348615.1 Micromonospora sp. KC207 | reverse complement strand
GGCCGAAAAGACCGGCGGTCGTATGCCAGATACAACGCCCCGACCCCCGACCCGATTCCACCGCCACGGTGACCCCGCCCACCGGACACCGTCTGACAAACCCGACACCCGCCCCGATCGGGGGGCGGCCCGCCGGGGGCGGGGGCGTCAGGAGTCGGCCTACAGCCAGCCGGAGCGGCGGAACAGTCGGTGCAGCACCAGCGCGGTCGTCGCCATCAGCAGCAGCGCCCCGCCGTAGCCGTAGCGCCAGTGCAGTTCGGGCATGTGGGTGAAGTTCATCCCGTATATGCCGGCGACGGCGGTCTGGGTGGCGGCGATCGCCGCCCACGCCGCGATCTTGCGCATGTCGTTGTTCTGATCGACGGCCAGTTGCGCCAGCCGGGACTGAAGGATGGAGTTGAGCAGGTCGTCGTACGTGCTGACCCGGTCGACGGCCCGGGTCAGGTCGCTCTCCACGTCGGCGAACCAGCGGCGCAGGGCCGCCGGTGGGCCGTCGGCGGGCTGCCCGGCCAGTGCGCGCAGCGGCGCCTGCGCCGGCAGCACGGCCCGCTTGAACTCGACGATCTCCCGTTTGAGCTGGTAGATCTGCGGGATATCGGCGGAGCGTTCGCGGGCGAAGACCGTTTCCTCCAGCCGTTCCAGGTCCGTCTCGACGTGGCCGGCGACCTCCAGGTACAGCTCGACCATGCGGGCGCAGACCGCGTACGCCACGGCCCAGGGTCCCTCGGCGAGCACGGCCGGGCGGCGCTGGATGTCCTCGCGCACGGCGGTGAGCGCGCCGGCCGCGCCGTGCCGGACGGTCACGACGAACCGGTCGCCGAGGAACGCCATGACGTCGCCGGTGTCGATCACCTCGGAGGTGTCGGTCAGCTCCGTGTGCTCCACGTATCCGGCCGTGCGCAGCACCAGCAGGGTCACGTCGCCGTGGCGTTGCAGGGTGGGTCGGTGCCCGTCGGTGAGGGCCTGGGTGACGCTGAACTCGTCGAGGCCGAAGGTTCGCCCGACTGCGGCCATCACCGCCGGCGCGGGATCGTGCAGGCCCAGCCAGACGAACGTCCGTCGGCCGCGCCGGCTGCGCGCGTACGCGTCGGTGTAGTGCGGGCGGCCGGGTTGGCGCTGGCCGTCGACGTAGATCGCGCAGTCGACGACGGCGTCGGGGTTGGCGCGGCGGACGGCCGGTGGCGCGGAGTGGGTCGGTTGGCCGAGCGCCCGGCGCAGCAGGGCGGGCAGCCGGCCGCGCCTTCGGGCCCGCCCAGGTTGCTGGTCCACCGGTCACCTCCGCCTCGCCGGGACTGACGGCAACCGTAGGCGATCTTCCGGCGCGGTGGCGGCCGGGGGTGTGGGTCAGGGCACGGCGGTGGCGAAGACGACGATGTTGTCGAGGTACGCGCGGTCGCGCTCGTCGAACCGGCCGCCGCAGGTGACCAGGCGCAGCCGGGGTACGGGGCCGGTGCCGTAGACCAGCGCGGTGGGAAACCGCGTCTTCGGGTACGCGCCGACGCCGTCGACGGCGAACGTCGCGACCCGGGAGTCGGCGCGGGCGATCTGGATGCGGTCGCCGGGCCGGAGCCGGCCGAGGTCGAAGAAGACGGCGGGGCCGTTCTCGCGGGAGTCGACGTGCCCGACGACGACGGCGTTGCCGGCCTCGCCGGGGCTGACGCCGAGGCGGTACCAGCCGGCGACGGCCGGTGGGCCCGCCGGGGGGACCTCCAGTTCACCGGCGGCGCTGGCGGCGACCGGCACCACGCGGGCGTGTACGTCGATCGCGGCAATGGTGAGGCGGACGGGGGTGG
>NZ_SMKJ01000555.1:0-1803 GCF_004348615.1 Micromonospora sp. KC207 | reverse complement strand
GCCGACCCGGTGGCCCGCCGCCGCGTCCAGGCCGCGTACCGCCAGCGCCGCGTCCAGCGCCGCCACCGTCGCCGACCAGCCCTTGTCCTCGGCGGAGCCGGGCAGCCCGGCCCGGTCCCGGGCCTGCTCGATCGTGTCCACCGTGAGCACCCCGTGCGCCACCGGCTTGCCCTCGTCGAGGGCGACCCGGGTCAGCCCCTCGGTCACCGACTTGCACACGTAGTCGAAGTGGGCGGTGGCCCCCCGCACCACCACGCCGAGGGCGACCACCACGTCGAAGCGGCGGGCCATCGCCTGCGCCACCACCGGCAGCTCCACCGAGCCGGCCACCCGGGCCACCACGGGCCGCGCCCCGCACTCCTGCGCGGCGGCCACCGCCCGGTCGAGCATGTGGTCGGTCAGCTCGCCGTGCCAGCGGGCGGCGACGATGCCGACCGTCATCCCGGCCGCGTCGACCGCCGCCACCCCGGGCTCACCGAAACCCGCCATCGCTACGCTCCGATCTCGTCGCTG
Organism: Micromonospora sp. KC207; assembly: GCF_004348615.1. Classification (NCBI taxonomy): domain Bacteria; kingdom Bacillati; phylum Actinomycetota; class Actinomycetes; order Micromonosporales; family Micromonosporaceae; genus Micromonospora; species Micromonospora sp. KC207. The sequence continues at coordinate 1,290 of NZ_SMKJ01000555.1, read as the reverse complement.
GCGACCGGGCGGCCCAGCGGGGTCTCGGTCACCTCGTCCAACTCGTCCAGCAGATGGCCCATCCGGTCCCGCTTGGTGCGCAGGTAGCGCACGTTCTCCGGATGCGGCCGGATCGGCAGCGACTCGCGGCCGGTGACGGTCAGGCCGTACCCCTCCAGCCCGGCCCGCTTGGCCGGGTTGTTCGTCAGCAGCCGCATCGACCGTACGCCCAGGTCGTAGAGGATCTGCGCGCCGGTGCCGTAGTCGCGGGCGTCGGCCGGCAGCCCCAGGTCGAGGTTCGCGTCCACGGTGTCACGGCCCAGGTCCTGCAACTGGTACGCCCGCAGCTTGTGCAGCAGGCCGATCCCCCGCCCCTCGTGCCCGCGCACGTAGAGCACCACCCCGCGGCCCTCCCGGGCGACCCGGGCCAGCGCGGCCTGCAACTGCGGCCCGCAGTCGCAGCGCAGCGAGCCGAAGATGTCGCCGGTGAGGCACTCGGAGTGCACCCGCACCAGCACGTCCTGCCCGTCGCCAAGGTCACCCATGACCAGGGCGACGTGCTCGGCCGGATCGTGCTCGGCGCGGTACCCCACGGCCGTGAACACCCCGTACGGGGTGGGCATCCGGGCCGCCGCGACCTGCTCGACCTGTTTCTCGGTGCGCCGCCGGTAGGTGATCAGGTCGGCGATGGTGACCAGGGTCAGGCCGTGCTCGGCGCAGAACTTCTCCAGGTCCGGCAGGCGCATCATGGTGCCGTCGTCGTTGACCAGTTCACAGAGCACGCCGGCCGGGCGCACGCCGGCCAGCCGGCTCAGGTCGACCGCGGCCTCGGTGTGCCCCGGCCGGCGCAGCACCCCGCCGGAGCGGGCGCGCAGCGGCACCACGTGCCCCGGCCGGGCCAGGTCGGTCGGGCCGGTGGACGCGGCGGCGAGCAGCCGGATGGTGTGCGCCCGGTCGGCCGCCGAGATGCCGGTGTCGATCCCCTCCCGGGCGTCCACCGTGACCGTGTACGCGGTGCCCCGGCGGTCCTGGTTGGTGTGGTGCATGGGCGGCAGGTCCAGCCGGTCGCACTCGTCCTCGGTCAGCGGCACGCAGATGTAGCCGGAGGTGTACCGGACCATGAACGCGACCAGCTCCGGGGTGGCCAGCTCGGCCGCGAAGATCAGGTCTCCCTCGTTCTCCCGGTCGGCGTCGTCGACCACGACGACGGGCCGGCCGGCGGCGATGTCCGCGACGGCCTGCTCGATGCTGGCGAGGGTGGTCATGCCGGGACCTCCGAGTAGGTGGGCGGAAGGGCGGTGGGGGCCGGGC
>NZ_SMKJ01000554.1:0-1818 GCF_004348615.1 Micromonospora sp. KC207 | reverse complement strand
AACGCGCATTCGCGAGGGCCTGCCGAATCACCCGCTCCTGCGACGGACCATTCGGCGCCGTCAACCCATTCGACGCACCATCCTGATTCACCGCACTACCCCGCACCACCGCCAACACCGGATGCCCACGCCGCCGCGCATCCGACAACCGCTCCACCAGAAGAAGACCCACACCCTCACCCCAACCAGTGCCATCAGCCCCGGCTGCGAAGGCCTTGACCCGGCCGTCCGGCGCCAGGCCGCGCTGCGCGCTGAACGCCACCAGCGCCTCTGGGGTGGACATCACCGTCACCCCACCGGCCAACGCCAGATCACACTCACCCTGCCGCAACGACTGCACCGCCAGATGCAACGCCACCAACGACGACGAACACGCCGTATCCACCGTCACCGCCGGCCCTTCCAAACCGAAGCTGTACGCGATGCGCCCGGAGAGCACGCTGAGTGACTTGCCCGTGATCAGGTAGCCCTCGTCGCCGGTGGGCATGTTCGCCAGAGTGGCGTCGTAGTCGTTGCCGTTCGTCCCGATGAAGACGCCGGTCCCAGGCCCGCGTACGTTCTCCGGCACCAGGCCGGCGCGTTCGAAGGTTTCCCAGGCCACCTCCAGCAGCAGCCGCTGCTGCGGGTCCATCGCCTGTGCCTCGCGCGGGCTGATCCCGAAGAAGGCGGCGTCGAAGTGCCCCGCTTCGGACAGGAAGCCGCCTTGGGCGACGTACGCGGTCCCGCGGTTCTCCGGGTCCGGGTGGTAGAGACGGTCGGTGTCCCAGCCCCGGTCCACGGGCCAGCCGGTGAGGCCGGTCCCGCCCTCGGTAAGCAGCTCCCAGAACCGTTCCGGGCTGTCCGCGCCTCCGGGGAACCGGCAGCTCATGCTGACGATCGCGATGGCTTCGTCGGCGTTCACAGGCCGAGCGGTCACCGGGTTCGCCGGTGCCGCGCCGAGGAGGCTCTCGCGCAGGTGCGTGGCGAGCGCCTCCGGGGTCGGGTAGTCGAAGACCAGGGTGGCACTGAGTCGGAGACCGGTACGGGCGTTGAGCCGGTTGCGCAGTTCCACCGAGGTGAGCGAGTCGAAACCGGACTCCTTGAACGCCCGGGACGGCGGCACCGCGGCCGTGGACTCGTGGCCGAGGACGGCGGCGGCCTCGGTGCGGACCAGGTCGAGGAGCAGTTCGTGCTGTTCTTGCGGGGTACCGGCGGCTCGGAGGCGGCCGGCGTAGCCGGTGGCGGCCGGCGTCCCGGCGGCCTGCCGCCGTCGGGACCCGCGGATCAGCGAGCGCAGCAACGGCGAGGTGGTGTCGGCCGGGATCGAGACGGGATCGATGATGGCCGCGACGACCGCCGCGTCGGCTGCGGCGACTCCGGCGTCGAACAGTGCGAGGCCACGGTCGTCCGAAAGTGGCCGGAGGCCGCGGGTCAGACGACGTACGTCGGCGTCGCCGAGTTCCGCGGTGAGGCCGGTACGCCGTTCCCAGAAGCCCCAGGCCAGTGAGGTGCCGGGCAGTCCCAGATCGCGGCGGTGCTGAGCCAGGGCATCCAGGTAGGCGTTCGCGGCAGCGTAGCTGCCCTGACCGGGACTGCCGAACAGGCCGGCGACGGAGGAGAAGAGGACGAAGGCCTTCAGATCCCGATCACGGGTCAACTCGTGCAGATGCCACGCACCATCCGCCTTCGCCGCCAACACACCATCCAACCGCTGCGGCGACAACCGCTCCACCACACCGTCATCCAGCACCCCCGCCGCATGCACCACCGCCGACAACCCCGGCAAACCCTCCACCAAAGCAGCCACCTGCACCCGATCCGACACATCACACACCACCC
>NZ_SMKJ01000055.1:0-28826 GCF_004348615.1 Micromonospora sp. KC207 | reverse complement strand
GCCATGGCCGCCGCGCCACCCGCCGCGCCCCCACCCGTGCGCGACGAGCGCATCGCCATCGTCGGCATGTCCGGTCGCTTCCCCGGCGCGGCGGGCATCGCAGAGTTCTGGCAGAACCTGCTCGACGGCAAGGAGTCGATCAGCTTCTTCACGCCCGAGGAACTGGCCGAGGCGGGCGTCGACCCGCAGCTGGCCGCCCGGCCCGACTACGTGCCGGCCCGGCCCGTGCTCGACGGCATCGCCGACTTCGACGCCGGCTTCTTCGGCTTCAGCCCGCGCGCCGCCGCGCTGACCGACCCGCAGCAGCGGATGTTCCTGGAGGTGTGCTGGGAGGCCCTGGAGGACGCCGGGTACGGCGCACCCGGCGGCCGCGTCGGGGTCTTCGGCGGCACCAACCTCAGCACCTATTTCCTCCACTCACAGCAGTACGACCTGCTCACCGCGGGCGAGATCAACGACTACGAGGTCGTGATGGGCAACGACAAGGATGCCCTCACCACCACCGTGTCGTACGTGTTCGACCTGACCGGGCCGAGCATCGCCGTACAGACGTTCTGCTCGACCTCGCTGGTGGCCGTCCACCTGGCCTGCCGGAGCCTGCGTGCGGGGGAGTGCGAGCTGGCCCTGGCCGGCGGGGTGTCGATCCGGGTGCCGAACCGGGTCGGGCACGTCTACCAGGAGGGCGGCATGGCATCCCCGGACGGTCACGTGCGCGCCTTCGACGCTGCGGCGCGTGGCAGCATGTTCGGCGACGGCGCGGCCGTGGTGGCGCTCAAGCCGTTGGCCGACGCGCTGCGCGATGGCGACACCGTCTGGGCCGTCATCCGCGGCTCGGCGATGAACAACGACGGTGCGATGAAGGTCGGCTACACCGCGCCCAGCGTCGCCGGGCAGGCGGCGGTCGTCCGCGAGGCGCTGGCCGACGCTGGCGTGCACCCGGCCAAGGTCGGATACGTCGAGGCGCACGGCACCGGCACCCCGCTCGGCGATCCGATCGAGATCGCGGCGCTGAATCGGGCATTTGGCCCGGGTACGCCGGGCTCGTGTGCTCTCGGTTCGGTGAAGACCAACGTCGGTCACCTGGACAGGGCCGCCGGCGTCACCGGCTTGATCAAGGCGGCGCTGGCGGTGCACACCGGCGTGCTGCCCCCGCAGCTGCACTTCACCGAGCCCAACCCCGAGATCGATTTCGCGGCGGGTCCGTTTTACGTGCAGACCGAGCTGACCCCGTTCCCGGGTGCCCCGGACCGGCCGCGCATCGCCGGGGTCAACTCGCTGGGCATGGGCGGTACCAACGTGCATGTGGTGGTCGAGCAGCCGCCCCCACCCGCACCGGCGGGCGAGCCCATCGGGCCCGACCGCCGTTACCAGGCGCTGCTCATCTCCGCACGCGGCGACGAGGCGGTCGAGCAAGCCTGCCTGCGGCTGGGCGCGCGGCTGTCGGCCACGGACGCCCCGGACCTGGCCGACGTGGCGTACACCTTGCAGACCGGACGGGCCGTGTTCAGCCACCGCCGGGCCCTGGTCGCGGCGTCAGCACCGGCTGCGTCGGCCGCGCTGTCCGGGGCCGCCGGCGTCCCCGGTCTGATGGCCCGCACCGACGCCACCCGGCAGCGCGGGGCCGCGTTCGTGTTCGCCGGCGTCGGCGAGCAGTACCCCGGCCTGGTCGCCGAACTCTACCGGCGGGAGTCGGTGTTCCGGCAGGCGCTGGACGAGTGCGCGGTGGTGATCGGCGAGTGCGACCCGCGCATCGACACCATCGGCCTGCTCACCGGTGCGCGGGCGGGCGGCCACGACCTGGCGGCGCTGCTCGGCCGCGCCGCCCCGCCCGGACCGGGTGACGAGCGGGTCGCCACGCTGCGTCGCACCGATGTCGCGCAGCCGCTGGTCTTCGCCGTCGAGTACGCCATCGCGCGGACCCTGATCGCCTGGGGCGTGACCCCGGAGCTGATGATCGGCTACAGCCTCGGCGAGTACGTGGCCGCCTGCCTGGCGGGGGTGTTCTCGCTGGAGGACGCGCTGCGGCTGGTGACCCATCGCGCCGTGCTCATCGCGGCGCTGCCCGCCGGGGCCATGCTGGCGGTACCGCTGTCGCCGCAGGCGCTGCACGAGCGCTTCGGGCCGCTGGAGCCGTCCGGTCTGGGTCTGGCCGTGATCAACGGTGCGGACAGCGTCGTCGTCGCCGGGCCGCCGGCCGCGGTGCGGGAGTTGGCCGCCCGGCTGGCCGAGACCGGTGTGATCAGCCGCGAGCTGGACACCACGCATGCGTTCCACTCCCGGCAGCTCGCGCCGCTGTGCGCGGAGCTGACCTCCTGGATCGCCGCGAACGTGACCCTCCACCCGCCGACGGCGGCGTACCTGTCCAACGTGACCGGCGAACCCGCCACCGCCGAGCTGGTCACCGAACCCGGGTACTGGGCCCTGCACATGTGCGAGACGGTGCGCTTCGCCGACGGCATGCGTGCGATCGTGGACCGCCCCGACCTGGCCGTCGTCGAGATCGGACCGGGCCAGTCGCTGGGCGCGATGATCCGCGCCGGTGACTGCCCTCGGGAGCGGTGGCCGCTGATCCTCGCCACGCTGCCCGCCACCCACGACCCGCGGCCCGACGATCTTACCCTCACCGACTGCCTTGCCCGCCTCTGGCTGTGTGGCGTCGACGTGGACTGGAGGGCCGTGCACAGCTCCGCTCCGGCTCGGCGCCGAGTGCCGCTGCCCACCTACCCGTTCCAGCGCGCACGGTACTGGCTCGACCCCGCTGCGGGCGACCGCTCGCAGCGGGCCGGCGGGCAGGTGTCCGGGCTGGATGGTGACGGCAGCGGACTGCTGAACGGCGACGGCGGGGGATTGCTGGCCGAGGTCGGCCGGCTGCCCCGGCTCGACGAGCGGGACTGGCTGTACGCGCCGACGTGGCGGCAGCTGCCGCCGCCCGGCGCCGGATCGGCCACCGGCTCCTGGCTCGTCTACACCGGTCCGGGCCCGGCCGCGGCGCTCGTCGCGGCACTACGCGGCACGGCCGGGGCCGGCATCGTCGAAGTCCGGGCCGGGCACGCGTACGCGCAGCACGCCGACGGCTTCACCATCCGGCCGGGCTCGCTGGAGGACACCGGCCGGTTGCTGCGGGAGCTGCGCGTCCAGGGGCGGCAGCCGGACCGGGTGCTCCACCTGTGGACGCTGGCCGACCCGCCGGACGCGGCAGAGCAGGTAGAACTGGGGTTCACGACGCTCACCGCGCTGGCCCGCGCCGCAGGCGAGGTCGGCTGGGGCGACTGGGTTCTCGACGTGGTGACCACGGGCACCCAGCAGGTGCTGCCCGGCGAGGCGCTGTCGCCGGAACGGACCACCGTCACCGGCCCCGTCCGGGTCATTCCGCTGGAATACCCGCAGGTGCGTACCCGCCTGATCGACGTCGCCGATCCGGCCGACCCGGGTCTGCTCGGCACGGTGCTGGCCGGGGGCGACGAGCAGGTGGTGGCCGTACGCCACGGCCTGCGCTGGTCCTGTGACTACTCCCGGCTTCCGGCCGCCGGCGGCCCGGACCCGCTGCGCGCCGCGGGCGTCTACCTGATAACGGGCGGCCTCGGCGGCATCGGCCTGGCCATGGCCGGGGAACTGGCCCGGGGGTACCGGGCGCGGCTGGTGCTGTTCGGTCGCAACGGCCTGCCGCCCCGCACGGACTGGGCCGCGATCGCGGCGGGCACGGCCGCCGCTGACGAGCAAACCCGGCGGCGGGTGACCGCAGTCCGTGCGATGCTCGACGCCGGAGCCGAGGTCGAGATCGTCACCGGGGACGTCAGCAGCCAGCCCGACGTGGCGGAGGCCGTCGGCCGCGCGTTCGAGCGGTTCGGTGCGCTGCACGGGGTGTTGCACGCCGCGGGCGTGCCCGGCATCGGCCTGATGCAGCTGAAGGACCCCACCGACTTCGGCCGGGCGCTCGCGCCGAAGGTCGCCGGCACGCAGGCGCTGGCCGCCGCGCTGCGCACCGGCGAGAGCGACGAGATCGCGCTGGACTTCCTGGCCTTGTTCTCGTCGATCACCTCGGTCACCGGCGGCGGACCCGGCCAGGTCGACTACTGCGCCGCCAACGCCTATCTGGACACGTACGCGCGTGCCTGTGCCGCCACTGGGCGGCGCACCGTCGCGATCGGCTGGGGCGAGTGGCGCTGGAATGCCTGGTCGGCCGGCCTGGACGGCTACGATCCGGCGCTGCGCGAGTTCTTCACCAGGCACCGGGACCGCTTCGGTATCGGCTTCGACGAAGGCTGGCGGGCGCTGCGCCGCTGCCTGGCCGCCGGGCTGCCCCACGTGGTGGTGTCCACCCAGGACTTCTCGGAGATCGTGCGGCTGAGCCGCGACTTCGACGTCGACACCGTCCGCCGCCCGGTCAGCGCGGCACCCGGCGTCCGCTACCCGAGGCCGCAGCTGGCCACGGCGTACGCCGCGCCGCAGACCGCGACCGAACAGACCATCGCTGCGACCTGGGGCGAGGTGCTGCGGCTGGACCGGGTCGGGGTCGCCGACAACTTCTTCGAGCTGGGCGGAAACTCACTGATCGGCGTCGACCTGATCGGACGGCTGCGCGCGGCGCTGGACCTGGCGGAGTTGCCGCCGCACGTGCTCTACGAAGCTCCCACGGTCGAGGAACTGGCCCGCCTGGCTGACGGGCTGCGCCACGGCGGCGAGCAGCCCAGCGGCGACACCCACCGGCAGGACCGCGCCGACCGGCGCCGCACCGCACTGCACGACGGCGCGACCCAGCGAAGGAGGAGGCGATGAGCGAGTCCGAGACGGGCGCGGCCGTGGCCATCGTGGGCATGGCTGGGCGGTTCCCGGGCGCGGCCGACGTCGACGCGTTCTGGGACGCGCTGTTGGCGGGCCGGCCCGGGCTGCGTACGGTGACCGACGACGAGCTGCGCGCCGCTGGCGTCGACGGCACCCGGGCCGCCGACGCCCGGTACGTGCGGGTAACCGGGCCCGTCGATGACGTCGCCGGGTTCGACGCCCCGTTCTTCGGGTTCACCCCCGGCGAGGCCGAGGCCACCGACCCGCAGTACCGGCTTTTCCTGGAGTGCTGCTGGGAGGCGCTGGAGGCGGCCGGCTACCGGCCGGACCGCATGCCCGGATCGACCGGTGTCTTCGGCGGCTGCGGGTTCAGCCACTACCTCCAGCAGAACCTGCTCACCCGCCCCGACCTGACCAATTCCCTGCGCAAGCTGCAGTTCGCTGCGGGCAACGACCGTGACGCGCTGACCACGATGGTTTCGTACAAGCTGGGCCTGCGCGGGCCTAGCCTGGGCGTGCAGAGCTTCTGTTCCACGTCGCTGTCGGCGGTGCACCTGGCCGTGCAGAGTCTGCTGACGTACGAGAGCGACATGGCACTGGCCGGCGGCGCCTCGATCGACCTGCCCCAGCCGACCGGCTACCGGTACGAGGAAGGCGGGATCGTCTCCCCCGACGGGACCGTGCGCAGCTTCGACGCCGCCGCCAACGGCACCGTGGTGGCCAACGCGGTCGGCGTGGTGGCGCTCAAGCGTCTCGACGACGCGCTGCGCGACGGCGACCAGGTGCACGCCGTGATCGTCGCGTCGGCGATGAACAACGACGGCCGCGGCAAGGTCGGCTACTCGGCGCCGGGCACCGCCGGCCAGTCCGCCGTCATCGAGGACGCAATCCGGCTGTCCGGAGTGGACCCGGCCGACATCGGCTACGTCGAGTGCCATGCCACCGGCACCATGCTCGGCGACTCCGTCGAGCTGGCCGCCATGCGGCAGGCGTTCGCCGCGATCGAGCAGGAGCAGCCGCCCACGGCGCGGCGGCCGGTGACGGTCCTCGGCTCGCTCAAACCGACGCACGGCCACATGGACCGCGCCTCCGGCGTGGCCGGACTGATCCGTGCCAGCCTGAGCCTGTGCCACGGGGTGCTGCCGGGCACGCCGCACTTCCGTACCCCCAACGCGGCGCTGGCCGAGGCGAACGGGCGGTTCGCGGTGCTGACCGAGGGGCGCGAATGGCCCCGCGACGGGCGGCCCCGCCATGCCGGGGTCAGCTCGTTCGGCCTGGGTGGCACCAACGTGCACCTGGTGCTGCGCGAAGCGCCGGAGCCGGCGCCGCGACCGGCCGGGTCCGGGCCCTACCTGCTGGCGTGGTCCGCCCGCGACGAGCAGGCGCTGGCCGCGCTGGCGCAGCGGCTGCACACGCGCCTGAGCGCACGTGACGACCTCGACCTCCGGGACGTCGCCTACACCCTGCTGCAGTCCCGGACCGGGTTCGCGGTGCGCGCCCACGTGGTGTGCGCCGACCGCGACGACGTCCTGGCCGCGCTGGCCGATCCGACCCGCTGGTCCGTCGGCACCACCGAGCGGCGCAACCCGCCGGTCCGGGTGGACCTGCCCGAGGCCGAGGCAGCCACGCAGACCTGGAAGGAACTCTCGGCGGCGTTCCCCGGGCTGCACCCGACCGGCGGCTCCACCGCGCTGGTGCGGCTGCTGTCCGAGGCGGGCCTGCACCTGGCGGGGCTCACCGGGCCGCGGCTGCGGCGTGACGAACTGGCCGACCTGCCGATCGCCGAGCCGGGCGCTGCGGGCGGCCCGACCCTGACCGTCGCCCCGCCCGACCGCGCCCCCGCCGCCTGGCTGCTGTGTCGGGTGGGCGACCTCTGGCTGTCCGGTGTGGACTGGGACTGGTCGGTGCTGTCCGACGGCCACCGGCGGCGGGTGACCCTGCCGACCTACCCGTTCAAGCGCCGCCGCTACTGGATCGAACCCGGCCAGCCGGCGGCGACCGTCGCGAGCGAGCCCGACCTGTCCCGCCGCGACGACCTCGCCGACTGGTTCTACCAGCCGGTCTGGCGCAACCGGCCGCTGTTCGCCCGAGTGGACCCTCAGCGGCTGCGCGAGCTCGGCCCGTGGCTGGTCCAGGGTGAGGGTACGCTGGCCGACGCGGTCACCGCTCGGCTGCGGGAGGCCGGCGCGCAGGTGGCGACGGTCCGCCCCGGTCCCGCGTTCGGGGGCACCGCAGCGGACGGCTTCACCGCGCGGGTCGACGACCATGACGACTACCAGCGGCTGATCGAGGCGCTCGGCACGCCGCCGCGCACCGTGCTGTGGGGTCCCGGGCCCGGCCGGCCCGTGCCCGCCGACGCCGGCGTCGCCGCGCGGGTGGCCGCGTTCGACGAGGCGCAGCGGCACGGCTTCCACGGCGCTCGCGCGCTGGCCGCGGCGCTGCTGCGCCGGCCCGCCGCCGAGCCGCTGCGGCTGCTGCTGCTGAGCCGCTTCGCGCAGCATGTCGTCGGCGACGACCTGCGCCGGCCCGAGGACGCGACGCTGAGCGGCCTGGCGCTGGTGCTGTCGCAGGAACACGCCGGGGTCGTCTGCCGTCACATCGACCTGGACGCCTCCTGGGACCGTCCGTTGTCGGCGCAGGTCATCGACGACCTGCTGGCCGAGGCGTGCGACGGTGCCGAGCCGCAGGCGGCCCATCGCGACGGCGGTCGCTGGGTACGCGACTACGAGCCGCTGCCGGTGCCGCCGGTCGCGGCGCGGACGGCCCGTCCCGGGCTGCCCGACGGCGCCGTAGTGCTGATCACCGGCGGCCTGGGTGAGGTCGGCTTCGCGCTGGCCGAGCACCTGGCCCGCACGGTGCGTGCCCGGCTGGTGCTGACCACGGCCTCGGTGCTGCCGCCACGCGAGCAGTGGGACGCGGTGCTGCGCGACGCGGGCGGTTCCGAGCGGGTGCGCCGCTGCCTGCGCCACGTGCTGGCCCTGGAGCAGGTCGGCGCGCAGGTGCTCGCGCTGAGCGCCGACGCCGCCGACCTGGCACGGATGACGGAGGTCGTCGCCATGGCCGAGCAGCGGTTCGGGCGGCTGGACGCGGTGGTGCATGGCGCCGGGGTGTCACATCAGGACCACTTCGACACCGCGGTCGCGATGACGGACACGCAGGCTGCGGCGCACTTCCGGCCGAAGGTGCACGGCCTGCTGGCGCTGCAGGAGGCACTGGGCGACCGGGCGCCGCACCGGCTGGCGCTGTCGTCGTTGGCGGCGGTGCTGGGCGGGCTCGGCTTCGCCGCGTACGCCGCCGCCAACGCGGCCATGGACGCCTACGCCCTCGAGGCGCGGCAGGCCGGGGCGGGGCGCTGGCTGTCGGTGGACTGGGAGGCGTGGCGTACCCGTGCCGAGGCGCACCTGGCCCCGGGCACCACCATCGCCGCGTACGCGATGAGCGTCGCCGAGGGCGTGGAGGTGTTCGACCGGGCCTGGTCGCTGATCCCGGGTCTCGGGCACGTGGTCACCTCCAGCGGGCCGCTGGCCGCCCGGCAGGCCCAGTGGACGGTCGCGGCCTCCTCGGCCAAGCCCGCGGCCGAGGTGGTCGCCCGGCCGCGCCACCCGCGCCCCGAGCTGACCACCCCGTTCGTGCCGCCGGCGACCCAGTTGCAGCGGCGGCTGGCGCAAATATGGAGCAACGTGCTCGGCATCGAGCGGATCGGCCTGGATGACGTCTTCTTCGAACTGGGCGGCCATTCGCTGCTGGCCACCCAGCTGAGCGGTCAGGTCCAGCAGGAACTCGGTATCGCGGTGTCGGTGATGTCCGTGCTGCACCACCCGACCCTGCGCCAATACGCTGCCGAGCTCGCTGCCGCGGCCGGCGGCCGTCCCACCACTTGAGAGGGAGAAGCCTGACCATGAGCGTGATCGGTGTGGCGGGGGCCGGCGTGATGGGCGTCGGCATCGCCCAGAACCTGGCCCAGACCGGGCACCAGGTGGTGCTCGTCGACAAGGACCAGCAGATCCTCGACACGGCTCTGCAAAAGATCGAGACGCAGGCGCGGATGAGCCGCCTGCTGGGCGGACCCGCCGTCGACCCGGCCGCGGTGCTGGCCGCGATCACCACCGGGGTGGGCCCGGCGGTGCTGGCCGACGTCGACTTCGTGATCGAGAACATCACCGAGAACTGGCAGCTCAAGCGTGATCTCTATCGGGAGATGGACAAGATCTGCAAGCCGGAGACGGTGTTCGTGGTCAATACCTCGGCACTGCCGATCACGAAGGTCGCGTCGGTGACGAACCGTCCCGACCAGGTCATCGGTGTGCACTTCATGAACCCGGTGCCGATGAAGCCGGCGGTGGAGCTGATCCCCGGCCACCACACCTCGGCCGAGACGGTGCGGCGTACCCGCGAGCTGCTGAGCGCGATGGGCAAGAAGGCCGTCGACGTGAAAGACGCCTGCGGGTTCATCTCCAACCGGGTGCTGATGCTGACCGTGAACGAGGCCGCGTTCCTGGTGTACGAGGGGGTCGCGACCGCCGAGGCCGTCGACGAGGTGTTCCGCAGCTGTTTCGGCCACCCGATGGGGCCGCTGGAGACCGCCGACCTGATCGGCGTCGACACCATCCTCTACAGCGTCGAGGTGCTGTACGAGCACTACAACGACAGCAAGTACCGGCCGTGCCCGCTGCTGAAGACTATGACGGACGCGGGCCTGCACGGCCGCAAGTCCGGCTCCGGCTTCTACGAATACGGCCCCGCCGCCTGACCGCACGTCCCCACGTCCGACCACACCCACAGGGAGGGACCTTGATGTCCACCGACGACGCCGCGACGATCGCCGCGTTCATCCACCAGCGTTACCCGCAGGTGGAATTCGCCCACGACGAGGACATCTTCTCGCTCGGCCTCGTGAACTCGCTGTTCGCCATGGAGTTGGTCATGTTCGTCGAGAAGGCGTTCGGGTTCACGGTGCCCACCGAGGAGCTGCGGATGGACAACTTCCGCACCATCAACGCGATCACCGCGCTGGTTCGCCGCCAGGCGGCGACGGTCTGACGGAGGCGCGGGCGATGACCTCGGTGGTGACGGCGTCCGACGCCGTCGACCCCGCCCCGGCGCTGGACCGGGCCGCGGCCCGGCGCTTCGCGCGGGAACATGTGGCACCGCTGGCCGCCCGGTTCGACCAGGCGGGCCACATTGCGCAGGACACCCTGGACCGGATCGGCGCGGCGGGGCTGTGGGCACCGTTCCTGCCGGTCGAGTACGGCGGCCGGGGCGCCTCGATGCTCACGCTGGGCCACATCCACGAGGAGGTGGGCCGCGCGTGCTCGTCGGTGCGGAGCCTGCTGACCGTGCATGGGATGGTGTCCTGGGCGGTACTGCGGTTCGGCAGCCCGCAGCAGCGGGAGCACTGGCTGCCGCGGCTGGCCACCGGTGCCGTGCTGGCTGCGTTCTGCCTGTCCGAGCCGGGGGCTGGCAGCGACGCGGCGGGCCTCACCGCCCAGGCGACTCGGGGGCCGCAGGGCTGGGTCGTCGACGGGCACAAAAAGTGGATCACCGGTGGGCAGCGGGCCGACCTCTTCCTCGTCTTCGCCCGCACCGGCAGCGGCATCGGCGCGTTCCTGGTGCCGCGCGGCACCCCCGGCGTGATCGTGACACCGATCGACGGCATGCTCGGCACGCGCGGCAGCATGCTGGCCGAGGTCCGCCTCGACGGTGCCGTGGCCGGTCCGGACGCGCTGGTCGGCCCGGACGGTTTCGCCGCCGGCATGGTCATGACCGGGGTGCTGGACCTGGGGCGCTACAGCGTCGCGGCCGGGTCGGTGGGCATCCTGCAGGCCTGCCTGGACGCCAGCGCGCGCCATGCCGCGCAGCGGGAGGTCAGCTCCGGCAGGCTGCGCGACCTGCAGCTCATCCAGGCGAAGCTGTCCGACATGGTCACCGACACCCGGGCCGCGCGGCTGCTCTACGAGGAGGCCGGGCGACTGAAGGACCGGGGCGACGCGGCCACGCTCATGGCGACCTGGGTCGCCAAGTACTTCGCCTCCGTCGCTGCCGCCCGGCACGCCGCCGAGGCCGTGCAGATCCACGGTGCGCTGGGCTGTGGTCCTGGTCACCCCGTCGAGCGGCTGTACCGGGACGCCAAGGTCATGGAAATCATCGAGGGCAGCAACGAGATCCAGCGGATCACGATCGCCAGCGACGCTTACAGGGAGGCCTTCCATGAGTGACGAACTGGCCGAGGAGAAGCGCCACGGCCGGGTCAAGTGTGTGGTCTGGGACCTCGACCACACGCTGTGGGACGGGGTACTGCTGGAGGACGGCGCGGTGACGGTGAAGCCCGAGGTCGTCGCGGCGATCCACGCCCTTGACGGGCTCGGCATCCTGCACTCGATCGCCAGCAAGAACGACCACGATGCGGCCTGGGCGCAGGTCGAGCAGGCCGGACTGGCCGAGATGTTCCTGTTTCCGCAGATCGGCTGGAACGCCAAGTCCCACTCGGTGCAGCAGATCGCCAAGAAGCTCAACATCGGGCTGGACGCGCTGGCGTTCGTCGACGACCAGGAGTTCGAGCGGGCCGAGGTGGCTGCGGCCTGCCCGCAGGTCATCGGCGTGGACCCGGCGGGCCTGGCCGCCGCGCTGGAGACGGCGGAGTTCCGGCCACGGTTCGTCACCGAGGAGTCGCGCCAGCGGCGCGCGATGTACCGCAGCCAGATCAGCCGCGACGACGAGGAGGAAAACTTCGTCGGGACCGGCGAGGAGTTCCTGGCCCAGCTGGGGCTGGTGGTGCGTATCGAGAGCGCCGCGCGCGATGACCTGCAGCGGGCCGAGGAGCTGACGGTACGCACCAACCAGCTCAACTCGACCGGCCGCACCTACTCCTACGACGAACTCGACAAGCTGCGCGGCTCGGACGACCACCTGCTGTATGTCGTTACCCTCGACGACCGGTTCGGCTCGTACGGCAAGATCGGGCTGGTCCTCATCGAGCGGACCTCGGCGGCTGTCTGGCACCTGCGCCTGCTGCTGATGTCGTGCCGGGTGTTGTCGCGCGGTGTCGGCACGATCGTGCTCAACCACCTGCTGCGCCAGGCCCGCGACGCCGGTGTCGCGCTGCACGCCGACCTGATCGAGACCGGCCGCAACCGGATGATGCAGATCGCCTACGCGTTCGCCGGGTTCCGGGAGATCGACCGCGACGGCTCCCATGTCACGCTGCGGGCCGACCTCGGAGAGATCCCGCCGGTGCCGCCCTACGTCCGCCTGCTCACGGACTGACCGGACGGGAGACGCGAGGTGTCCGTACCTGTCAGGACCAGCCGTTGGTTACCGTATCCGGCCGCCGCCCCGGTCCGCACGCTGCTGCTGTGCCTGCCGCACGCGGGGGCGGGCGCCTCGGCGTACCGGGCTTGGGGGGCGGGATTGCCGAGCTGGATCGGCGTGCTGCCGGTGCAGCTGCCCGGCCGGGAGACCTGGCTGGGGGCGCAGCCCTACCGGCGGTGCGAGGAGTTGGTGGCGGATCTGGTCGCCGAGGTGGCGACGGCGCTGGATCGCCCGTACGCGGTGCTCGGCCACAGCCTGGGCGCGCTGCTGGCGTACGAGCTGGTCCGGGAGCTGACCGCGCGGGGCTGCCCGCCGCCGGGGCGGCTGTTCGTGTCCGGGCGCAGGGCTCCGCAGCTGCCGGAGACCCTCCCCCCGCTGGCCGAGGCCGACCTCGACCAGCTCGCCGACGTGCTGTACCAGCTCGGCGGCACCCCGCCGGAGCTGCTGCGGGATCGGCAGGTGCTCGCGCTCATGGCGCCGGTGCTGCGGGCCGACTTCGCGGTCAACGAGAGCCACCGTTACCGGTCGCACGCGCCGCTCGACGTGCCGATCACGGCGTTCGCCGCCACCGACGACGCCCGCGCCTCCGTCGCCGATGTCGCCGCGTGGGGTGCCCGCACCGACGCGGGGTTTCGCCTGCACACGTTGCACGGCGGCCACTTCGCGGTGCTGGAGCAGGCCCCCCGGGTGCACGCGCTGATCGTCGAGGAGCTGACGCTGTGGAGCTGACCATTCTGCCGCCGACCCGGGGCCCTGTGCCGGTGGACGGCGCGAAAGGCGTGGTCCGTCGACGTCGCCGGAGAAGTCGCGGCCGCGGCCATGTGCCCGGCGACCGCAGGGCACGCCACCGCAGGGGCACGACGTCGAAGCACATCAACGCGATGGAGGGCAAGCGATGGACGACCCTGATCTGTACGACCGCTACGCCGAGGTGCTGCGACCGCTGTTGATGTACGCCGATGAGGGCCCCCTGGACCGCTCGCTGCTGCTGGCGGATCTCGGTCTGGACTCGCTCGGCATCATCCAGGCGCTGGTCGAGATCGAGGCGGCGTTCGACGTGGAGTTCCCCGACGACTGGCTCGTCGCGGAAACCTTCGCCTCGGTCGGCTCGCTCTGGGACTCGGTGTCTAACCTGATCGGGACGAGGCGAGCCGATGCGGCCTGAGCTGCTGGCCCGACCCGACGCCGGCACGGGCACCGCGGCCGTGCACGAGCTGCTTGATGCTGCGGCCGCCCGGCCGGCGGCGCTAGCCGTGCGCGACGACGACGGCGTGTGGACCTACGCCCAGCTACGCGAGCACAGTCTGCACCTGGCGTGCTGGCTGGCCGGGCGCGGCGTGGTGACGGGCGACCGGGTGGTGGCCCGGCTGCCCAACGCTCGGCCGCTGGTGGCGCTGCTGTATGCGGCGTCGCGGGTCGGTGCGATCCTGGTCCCGATCTCGCCACAGGCGGGCAGCCGCTCGCTGGAGGCGGTCCTCGCCGACGCGGAGCCCGTGCTCATGGTCGACGCCCTGGCGGTGACGCCGGAGTCGGCCGGGCCGGTGCCGGTCTGCCCGGCCAGCCTGATGATCGAGGAGGCCGCCTCCGGTCGTCCGGGCGGGTTCCCGCGGGCGGGCCGGCTGGCGTTCATCCTGTACACCTCGGGCAGCACCGCTGCGCCCAAGGGGGTGATGTGCTCCCACTCCGCCGTGCTGTTCGTCGTCGACGCGATCGTGCGGCGGCTGGGCTACACCGCCGCCGACCGGGTGCTGTGCCGCATCCCGCTCTCCTTCGACTACGGTCTCTACCAGATCCTGCTGTGCGCCGCGGTCGGGGCGGAACTGCAGCTAACCACCGGCACCGACGCGGCACTGTTGCAACGGCTGGAGAGCTGGCGGGCGACCGTGGTGCCGATCGTGCCCACTCTCGCTACGGGCCTGTCGTTACTGGCCGGGCGCGGGCGCCGCGACACCTCGGTCCGGCTGTTCACCAACACCGGCGCCGCGCTGCTGGAGGGGCAGGCCGCGGCGCTGCGCCGCGCTTTCCCCGGCGCCGCGATCGCGCTGATGTACGGAATGACCGAGTGCAAGCGCATCTCCATTCTGGAGCCCGACGCCGACCTGGTGATCCGCGGTTCGGTCGGCCGCCCGCTGGACGGCACCACCGTCACCGTCGTCGACGAGGACGGCCGCGAGCTCGGACCTGGGCAGCCGGGTCAGTTCGTGGTGCGCGGTCCGCACCTGATGGACGGGTACTGGCGCAGCCCGGACGCCACCGCCGAACGCTACCGGCGCACCCCGGACGGCGACCTGGCGCTGTTCACCGGTGACTTCGGCACCATCGACAAGCAGGGTCACCTGCACCTGACCGGACGCCGCGACGCCATCTTCAAGCGCCGTGACGTGCGGGTCAGCACCATCGAGATCGAATCCGCGGCGCTGGACGTACCCGGCGTGCGGCTGGCGGTGGCGCTGCCACCCGACGGCCCTCGCGACCTGACCCTCGTTGTGGTCGGCGAGGCCGAGCCCGGGGACGTGCTGGCGCGGCTGCGCGGCTGGCTGGAGCCGGCGAAGGTGCCGGCCCGCTGCGTGTGCCTGCCCGACCTGCCCCTCACCGGCAACGGCAAGGTGGACCGGACCCGGCTGCTGGACCTGCTGGAGGAACGGTGAACGCGACGGCGGACCGGCTGCGCGCCCTCGCCGGTCGCTACGGCACGCCCCTGTACGTCTATCAGCTCGACGACGTCCGCGCGGCGGCAGCGGAGCTGCGGGCGATCCTGCCCGAGCCGAGCCGGCTCTACTACTCGCTCAAGGCCAATCCGCATCCGCGTCTGGTGGCGGAGCTGGCCGGGCTGGGGTATCACGCCGAGATCAGCTCGGTCGGGGAGCTGGCGGTGGTGGAACAGGTGGGCGCGCGGACCGCGGACTGCCTCTACACCGGGCCGGGCAAGACCCGTGCGGAGATCGCGTACGCGGTCCGGGCCGGGGTGCGGACGTTCTCGGTGGAGTCCGAGGCCGACCACGGCCGGGTCACCGAGGTCGCGGAGGAGCTGGGCGCGCAGGTCGAAACGCTGGTGCGGCTGAACCCGCCCGCGCAGCGGGGCCGGGCGGGGCTGCGCATGGCCGGGGCGGCGACCCAGTTCGGCGTCGGCACCGAGGACTTCCACCCGAACAGCCCGCTGGTCAAGGACGGCGCGGCGGTGCGGCCCCGGGGACTTCACCTGTTCTCGGCCACCAACATCGCTCAGGAGCACACCCTGATCGAGGAGCTTCGCACCTCGATCAGGGTGGCCGCGACTGAGCTGTCGGCGGCGGGGCTGTCGGCGCGGCTGCTCGACCTCGGCGGGGGCTTCGCCGCGCCGTACGCCCAGCAGGGCCGGCGTGCCCACTATCCCGGGCTGCGGGCGGCGCTGGCCGGCTCGCTCGATGAGCACTTCCCCAGTTGGCGTGAGGGGGTGCCGATGCCGGCGTTCGAGTCCGGGCGCTACCTGGTGGCCGAGTCGGGCAGCCTGGTGTGCACGGTGCTGGACGTGAAGACGGTGCGCGACAGCACGTACGTCGTGCTCGACGCGGGCACCAACGTGCTGTCGGGAATGTCCGGCGTGGGGCGCATCCTGCCGCCGGCGGCCGACATCGTGCCGCTGTCCGGGCCGGGCTGCCACGACCGGCCGACCGTGCAGGTGACCGTGGTCGGGCCGCTGTGTACCCCACTGGACGTGCTCAGCCGCGCACGGCCGCAGCCCGTCCCGGCGGTTGGGGAACTGGTCGCGGTGCCCAACGTGGGCGCGTACGGCGCGAGCGCGAGCCTGCTGGGGTTCCTGAGCCGCCCGACGCCCGCGGAGGTCGTGCTCGACGGAGACGAGGTCGTGGAGGCGACCCGTCGCACCCTGACGACCGACGCCCTGTGACGGTCCGGTTCCGACGGTCGAGAAGGAGACGCCGATGTCCACGAGCTTTGTCCACCATGTCCGGGCGGTGCTGGAACGGTACGCCGACCGGCGCCACTACACGTTCGTCCGGGAGATCGCGACCGGGGTCGCCGAGGAGCGCACCAGCTTCGGCGAGCTTGACGAGCAGGCCCGGCAGGTCGCCTGCGGCCTGGCCGCCCGGCTCCCGGTGGGCAGCCGGGTGCTGCTGGTCTACGCTGGCGGCACCGAGTTCCTGGCCGCGTTCCTGGGCGGCCTGTACGCCGGGATGATCCCCGTGCCCGCGCCGCTGCCCCGCGACCGGCGCAGCATGGAGCGCGTCTCCCGCATCATGCTCGACGCGGACGTGCGGCTGGTGCTCACCGCCGAGCAGAGCGCCCCGCAGGTTGTCGAGCTGCTGGCCGAAAACGGTTGCTTCGACGCGCTGGACTGCCTCGCCACCGACACGGCGCCGCTGGGCGACGCCGCCGGATGGCGCGCGCCGGACGGACTCGGCCCGGACAGCGTCGCATTCCTGCAGTACACGTCGGGCTCCACCAGCGAGCCCAGGGGCGTGGTGGTCACCCACGGCAATCTGCTCGCCAACGAGGCGGAGTTGGCGGCGGCGGTCGGCATGGACGACGCCATGGTGCTGGTCAGCTGGCTGCCGCACTTCCACGACATGGGCCTGATGGGCGGGCTGCTCGCCCCGGTCTTCGTGGGCGGCGACTGCGTGCTGATGACCCCTACCCACTTTCTCAAGCGGCCCGTGCACTGGTTGCAGGCGATGAGCCGGCACCGGGCCACCACCACCTTCGCGCCGAACTTCGCCTACGACCTGTGCCTGCGCCGCGTCACCGACGAGCAGCTGCGTGAGCTGGATCTGCGCGCCCTGCGGGCCTGCGTCAACGGCGCCGAGCCGGTGCGTGCGCAGACCGTCGCCGACTTCACCCGGCGTGTCGCGGCGGCGGGGCTGCGGCCGGACGCGGTCAAGCCGGGGTTCGGCCTGGCCGAGGCGACGCTGGTGTGCACGATGACCCCGCCTGGGCGGGCAGCGGTCACCCTCGAGGTGGACCGGGAGGCGCTGGGCCGCCACGAGATCGTCCCCGTCGCCCCCGGTGCGGGCACGGCGCTGGTCGGCAGCGGCGTTCCGGTCGATCAGGTGGTCCGCATCGTCGACCCGCAGACGCGGGAGGTGCTGGACGACTGTGTGGTGGGCGAGATCTGGGTGGCCGGCGCCAGCATCGCCCACGGCTATTGGAACCGGTCCGAGCAGACCCGCGAGACGTTCCATGCGTACACGTCCGGCGGCGAGGGGCCCTTCCTGCGTACCGGTGACCTGGGCTTCCAGCGCGACGGCGAGTTGTACGTCACCGGGCGGCGCAAGGACGTCATCATCGTCAACGGCCGCAACATCTACCCGCAGGACGTCGAGCAGGTCGCCGAGTCGGTACACCCTGCGCTTCGGGGCCGGATCGGGGCGGCGTTCGGGGTCGGCGCCGCACCGGAGCACGTCGTGATCGTGCAGGAGGTCAGCGTGCCGCAGCTGCGCGGGCTGCCCGCGCAGGAGCTGGCCGCGCAGGTTCGCCAGGCGATCGTGGAGACCTTCGACGTGTCCTTCCCGGGCGTGGTCCTGGTCGCCTCGGGTGTGCCCCGCACCACCAGCGGCAAGGTCCGCCGCCGTGCCGGCCGCGACATGTTTCTGGCCCAGGAGTTCGCCGTGCTGCACCAGGAGCTCGCCCCGCAGCTGCGGGTGCTGCTGCCCGAACCCGCGACGGCCGACGCGCCCGCCCGCTGAAGCCGCCCGCCCCGTCCGTCACCCGGCAGAGAACCCAGGAGACCGAGACATCATGACAGTCATCGACAGCGACGGCCGCGTCCGGGACGGCGATATCGCGATCATCGGTATGGCGGGTCGGTTCCCGGGTGCCGCCGACGTGGAGACGTTCTGGTCGAACATCGCCTCGGGGACCGAGTCGATCCGCCGGTTCAGCCGGGAGGATCTGCTGGCCGCAGGCGTCACCGCGGCCGAGGCCGACGATCCGGCGTACGTGCCGGCCCGGCCGGTGCTCGACGACGTGGCCGGGTTCGACGCCGCGTTCTTTCGGTTCAGCCCTCGCGACGCCACCATCGCCGACCCGCAGCAGCGGCTGTTCCTCGAGTGCGCCTGGGAGGCACTGGAGGTCGCGGGCTACCCCGACCCGGAGACCCGGGGTCGGGTCGGCGTGTACGCCGGGGCGAACATCAGCACCTACATGTTGGAGCGTGCCGGGCAGTTCGCGCGGGACCTCGACGCCAGTTCGTTCGAGGTGGTGACCGGCAACGACAAGGACGCGCTGGCGACGATGGTGTCGTACAAGCTCAATCTGACTGGGCCGAGCGTCGCGGTGCAGACGTTCTGCTCGACCTCGCTGGTTGCGGTGCACCTGGCCAGCCAGGCGCTGCGTGCGGGGGAGTGTGAGCTGGCGCTGGCGGGCGGGGTGTCGGTGCGGGTGCCGGACACGGTGGGGCACCTGTACGCGCCCGGCGGGCAGGAGTCGCCAGACGGGCACGTGCGTACCTTCGACGCCGACGGCCGCGGCAGCATGTTCGGCGACGGCGCGGCGGTGGTGCTGCTCAAGCCGGCCCGGGCGGCGCTGGCCGACGGCGACACGGTGCTGGCACTGATCCGCGGGTCGGCGGTGAACAACGACGGCTCGATGAAGTTCGGGTTCACCGCGCCGAGCATGGCCGGGCAGGCCGCGGCGGTCGCGGCGGCGCTGCGGCACGCGGGTGTAGGCGCCGACGAGATCGGCTACGTCGAGGCGCACGGCACAGCGACCGAACTCGGCGACCCGATCGAAGTGGCGGCGCTGACCCAGGCCTTCGGGGACGTCGGGTCCCGGCAGCGCTGTGTGCTCGGCTCGGTGAAGACCAACGTCGGCCACCTGGACCGGGCCTCCGGTGTCACCGCCCTCATCAAGGTGGTCCTGGCGCTGCGGGAGGAGGTGATTCCGCCGACGCTGCACTTCCGCGTCCCCAACCCGAAGATCGACTTTGCGGGCAGCCCGTTCCGGGTCAGCGCCGAGCCGATGCCCTGGCCTCGCGACCCACACCGCCCGCGCCTGGCCGGGGTCAACAACCTGGGCATGGGCGGCACCAACGCGCACGCCGTGGTGCAGGAGCCGCCGCCTGCCCCGGAGCGGCCGCCCGGCCCGCGCCGATATCATGTGCTGCCGATCTCGGCACGTTCGGAGGCCGCGCTGGAGGAGTCCTGCGTCCGGCTGGCCCGGCACCTGGAAGCCCGCGCCCCACGCCTCGCCGACACGGCGTTCACGCTGCAGGCCGGGCGTCGGGTCTTCGACCACCGGCGGATGCTGACTGCCACGTCGACCGCGCAGGCGGCGGCCCTGCTACGCGGCGGGGCCGCCGGGGCCGCCCCGGCCCGCACCCGGCGCGAGTCATGGCAGGTCCGTCCGGTCACGTTTCTGATCGCCGGTGTCGGCGAGCAGTTCCCGGGCATGGTGGCGGGGCTGTACGAGACCGAGCCGGTGTTCCGCGCCTACGTCGAGGAGTGCTGCGCGCTGCTGGACCGGCCGCTGGCCGACGACATCCGCGCGCTGCTGGTCACGGCCCCGGCCCCGGCCGACCCCGACGCGGCGCTGCGGGCGCTGCGACCCGTGGCTGCCGCCGAGGATTCGCCGGCCGCGCTGCTGCGCCGCACCGAGGTGGCCCAGCCTGCCCTGTTCGTCGTCGGATACGCCCTGGCCCGCACGTTGATGCGCTGGGGCGTCACCCCCGGCAACATGATCGGTTACAGCGTCGGCGAGTACGTCGCCGCGTGCCTGTCGGGGGTGCTGTCCCTGCCGGACGCGCTGCGGCTGGTGGTGCACCGGGCACGGCTGATCGCGGCCCGGCCGGCGGGCATGATGCTCGCCGTCGCGGCCGACGCGGCGCGGTTGCGCGAGCTGTTTCCCGAACTGTCCGATCATGGTCTCTGCCTGGCCGCCGACAACGGTGACCAGGTCGTCGTCGCGGGCGCGCGGGTGGCGGTCGAGCGGCTGGCTGGGGAGCTGACCGGACGCGGCATGGCGTGCCGCGACCTGGGTACGACGCAGGCGTTCCATTCGCGTATGCTCGACGGCCTGCGCGATGAGCTGACCGCCTGGGTCGCCGAGCACATCACGCTGCACCCGCCTACGCTGCCGTACCTGTCGAACGTGACGGGCGAGCCGGTCACGGCCGAGCTGGCCGCCGACCCCGGGTACTGGGCCGCGCACATGTGCGGCACGGTCCGTTTCGCCGACGCGGTCGCCACCGCGCTGGGCGATCCGGACGCGATGTTCGTCGAGATCGGACCAGGCCAGTCGCTGGGCGCGATGGTACGCGCCCACCGGGCCTGCGATCAGGCCCGGTGGGCTCTGATCGTGCCGACGCTACCCGCTGCGGGCCAGGGGCGGGCGGACGACGAGACGCTGGCCGAGGCGCTGGGCCGGATCTGGCTGGCCGGGGCGCGGATCGACTGGGCGGCCTACCACGGGCGCGACGGCGCGGCCGGCGGCCCCGACGCGGCCGTGCTGCCGGGCCGGGTGCCGCTGCCGACCTACCCGTTCGAGCGGCAGCAGTTCTGGCTGGAGGCTCGTGGCGAGTCCGCCGCGAGCCGGGCCGCCCCGGTGTCGCTCAAGGACGAGCTGGCGGCCCTGCCGCTGCTGCCCGAGGAGGACTGGCTCTACCTGCCCGTCTGGCGGCAGACCGCCCCACGCCGGGCCGGGCCGGCCGACGGTGTCTGGCTGGTGCTCACCGCGCCCGGTGCCGCCGATGCCACCGCCGCCCTCACCGCTCGGCTCGACCCGCTCGGCGCCGAGTACGTGCTGGTCCGGGCCGGGACTCGGTACGCCGAGAACGGTGCCGAATTCACTGTCCGCCCCGGCGTGCCCGACGACGCCCGCGCGCTGCTCAGCACCCTCAAGGCGGCCGGGCGTATGCCGACCCGGGTGGTGCACTTGTGGCAACTGGACACTCCGGCCGAGGCGGCCGAAGATCCGGCCGCCTCGGCGGTGCGCAATGGCCTGCACACCCTCGTCGGGTTGGCGCAGGCCTACGGCGACCTCGGCGTCGCCTGGCGGTGCGACGTGGTGACGGCGGACTCCCAGCGGGTGCTGCCCGCCGACGCCGCTCGGATGCGGCCCGAGCAGGTTACTGCGGTGGGCGCGTGCCGGCTGCTGCCGGTGGAGTATCCCGGCACCGCCGCGCGCCTGGTCGACATCGGGCAGCCGACCGGCGACACGATCCGGGCGCTCGTTGACGAGCTGCTGGCGGATCCTGCCGACCGGGTCGTGGCGCTGCGGGAGGGCCGGCGCTGGACGCCGTCCTACGACCCCGCCCCGCGTCCGGCGCAGGACATGCCGGTGCCCGGCCTGCGTCACGGCGGCGTCTACCTGATCACCGGCGGGCTCGGTGCGGTCGGAATGGGCATGGCCCAGCGGCTGGCCGACGAGTACGCGGCGCGGCTGGTCCTGCTCGGGCGCACCCCGTTACCGCCACGGACGATGTGGTCGGCGGTGCTCAACAACGACTCCGCCGCGGCCGGGCTGCGCCGCCGTATCGAGGACGTGCTCGACCTGGAGCGCCGCGGCGCGCGGGTGTCGGTGGTCAGCGGTGACGTCGCCGACCACACCGTGCTGCGCCACGCGATCGACCTGGCCAAGGAGCGTTACGGCGGCCTCGACGGCGTGCTGCACGCTGCGGGTGTCCCCGGCACCGGCCTTACTCAGTTCAAGACCGTCGCCGGGATCGACCAGGTGCTGGCCCCGAAGGTCGCCGGCACCCAGGCGCTGCTGCGGGAGCTGGCCGGCGAGCAGGTCGGTTTCGTGGTGTTGTTCTCGTCCATCACCGCCACGACCGGCGGCGGCGCGGGCCAGCTCGACTACTGCGCCGCCAACGCCTACCTCGACGCGTGCGCGTTCGCCGATCCGCTGCCCGGCACCCGCGTGGTATCCGTCGGGTGGGGTGAGTGGGTGTGGAACGCCTGGGCCGAGGGTCTGGACGGGTACGCCGCCGAGGTGCGCGAGTTCTTCATCCAGCAGCGGGCGGCCTTCGGTATCGGTCAGGAGCAGGGCTTCCGTGCCATGCTCGACGCCCTGCGCAGCGGCGAGCCGCACCTGGTGGTGTCCACCCAGGACTTCACCCAGATCGTCGCGCAGAGCCTGCGGTTCACCCTCGAGGATCTGCACGAGGCGTCCCGTCCGGCCGGCGACGAGTCGATGCGCTACCCGCGGCCGGACCTGTCCGTCGCGTACGTCGCGCCGCGCACCCCGACTGAGCAGGCCGTCAGCACGGTCTGGCAGGACCTGCTCGGGCTGCGCGAGATAGGCGTCGACGACAACTTCTTCGAGCTGGGCGGCAACTCGCTGATCGGGGTCAGCGCCATCGCGCAGGTCCGGGCCTCGCTCAGGCTCGATCACCTTGCGCCCAACATCATCCTCCAGACGCCGACGGTCGCCATGCTGGCCGCGCTCATCGACGCCACGCGGGAGCCAGCGGCCGTGCCCGAGGACGCCGAGTCGGGCGCCGACCGGCAGGCCCGCGCCGACCGCCGCAAGCAGCGCCTCCAGGCCAGGAGGCGCTGAGTGACCGAGATCAGCAGCCCGGTGGTGGGTGACGCACCGCTGACCTGGAGCCAGCGCCACATCTGGTTGGGCCACCATAGCCTGCCGGTGGCGGCCCGCCGCGAGTTCAATATCGTCATGCGGTACGCCCCGCCACCCGGGTCCAGCGTCGACAGCCTCCAGGCGGCGCTGGAACACCTGGTCAGCCGACATCAATCGCTGCGCACCAGCTTCCCGCTGACCGGTCTGAACGGGGTCGCGCAACGAGTCCACCCTCCGGGCTCGTTCACCGTCGCCCGCTACGAGGCCGGAGCTGCCGGTACCGCACGCGCGTTCGCCGCGTTGGCCCAGGACCCGTTCGACCTCGAACACCAGACGCCGCTGCGGGCCGGCGTCGTCACCGCCGCCGGAGTGCCGCGGCAGCTGCTGGTCGTGGCGCACCACATCGCTGTCGACGACTGGAGCCTCGGGCTGCTGCGCCGGGAGTTCGAGGCGATCCACCGGGCGTTCCTCACCGGTACCATGCCGGAGCTGGCCACCGCTGGCCGCCGCCCGGTGGAGCTGGCCCGCTGGCAGGAGACCGAGGAGGGCCGCGAGCAGCACCGCGCCGGACGCGCGTACTGGGCCGACGAGTTGCGCGCCGGGCCGCCGGATCTGTTCACCGCGCACCGGCGGCGTCGGCCCGGCCCGGGCTCGCACAGTGCCGCGCTGACCTCGCCCCGGGCCGCCACAGCAGCCCGGGAGCTGGCTGCCCGGTGCCGGGTGTGGCCCTCCGACGTCTACGGCACCGCGTTCGTGGCGGTGCTGTCGGCCTACACCGGGCACCGGACCGTGCCGGTGCGCAACTACGCCGGCAACCGGGAGGCCGACTGGCAACAGCAGATCCTGGCCTGCCTGTTCCAGCCCGTGCCGATGCACCTCGAGCTGGCCGGGCAGGACACCTTCGGGCAGGCCGCCAGTCAGTGGGCACGCCGGTTCGAGCGTGCCCGCGCCCACGCCAGCGCGGCGTACGACGAGATCGTCGAGCTCGCCGTGGACATCGCCCGGGAGCGCGGCGCCGCCGTCCACACCGGAGCCGTCGTCAACTACCTCAGCCGGCTGCCCGCCACCCACGGCGGCAGGCGCACCCTCTACACCCGCAACCCGGAGCCGCGGGACTGGTCCCACCTCGGCGAGGACGCCTACTTCCGGGTGTACGAGTACCAGGACGCGGCCGTGCTCGCGCTCAACGCCGACGCAAGGGTCATGGATGCCGACGGCGTCGAGGCCCTGCTGCGCGGCGTCGAGGCGCTGCTGGACCTGCTCGCCTCGGCCTCCGACGACCGGCCCCTGGCCGAGGCGCTGGCCAAGGCGTACTCCGGCCCGGTCGGCCCCGCGCCAGGGCTCGATCTCGACGCGATCGCCCGTTGTCTGTGCGAGCACTCGGGCGCGATCGCGGCATACGTGTCCGAGCCCGGCGGCGACGGTTCGGGCACACCGGCGTCCGGTCTGGACGACACCCCGCTCATCGCGTACGTGGCCGGCTCGGTGAGCCCTGCCTCGCTGCGGGCACATCTGCTCGACCGGATGTCCGACGCTGGCGGGCTGGCCTGCCCGGGCCGCTTCGTCGTGTGCGCCCAGCCGCCCGACGATCCATCCTCGGCGGACGCCTGGCGGCGTCAGCCGCCGGTCAGAGCCGGCACCGGCCGAGAGGGGGAGCCCCGGCGTCCAGACGAGCGGGAGCGGGCGCTCGCCGCCGCGGTCTGCGCCCACCACGCGTTGTCGGAGGTCAGCCTCGACGACGACTACGTCGCCGTAGGTGGCCGGGTGGCCCGTATCCCGCACGTGCAGCGCCTCCTGCGCCGAGCCGGCTGGATGCCGCCCGCGCTGCCCGCGCTGGCCGGCACCCGGTCGCTGCGGGCGCTGGCCCGGACCATGACGGAGGCGCCCCGTCAGTCCTGCGCCGGAGTGTGAGCGTATGACAGGGCTTCGGGCGGCCTCTCGTTTTCTGCCTGCGTAGGCCGGTCGCAGCGCGGCCTTGCTGCGATCGCTTGCCGACGGTTCAGGTCGTACTCGCCGTGCCCGGACCAGTCGAGATGACGCGGAAGCGTCACCGTGCCGTCGGTTGGGCCGTGCAGCGCGGCCAGGGTTTCGGCCACCACGTAGGGCTTCCGGTCACCGTAGGGCCGGTAGTCCGCCGGCGGCTGGGGGGACGTCCTGCGTCGGCTGATGTTGGTCGCCAGCCGGACTTCCGGTCGTAGTGCCTGACGGATGGTCTCCCGGCTGTATCCAGTGACCCGTTGCAGATCCACCGGCCGCCAGCCGGCCGCGTGAAACGCGCGTAGCTGCTCGTCCCGCTCGGTCAACGCGGCCGCCCGCGTCGCCTCGTACCTCGAGACAACCGCCTGCAGCTCATCCTCGGAGAACCGGACTATGCCCGTCAGCCTACTACGCTAGGCCAAGCACGCTTGGCTTCTCTGTCATCCGGCCGGGATGCGGGTCCTCGTCGATGGCTGCCTCGAATAGCTAGCAGCAGTTCCGGAGCGCATGGGACCTCGTCGATGACCAGTCGACACAACCAGCCCACGTTCGATCTGCGAGGAGGCACTCATTCGAGTTACGGCGACACCCGTGTTCGATACGAGGGCCCGAGGCGTTCGACGTGCGGCATCCAACGAGTTGTTCAGCTCCTGCCAGCCGTTACCCGGCTCCGGCCGCGTGTAGGTCGGCGATGAGCCGGTCGAGCAGCCGCTCCTCCATCACCGCTCGGCCGGTCTGCCGCATCGACTCGCCGAGCGAATGGTCCCAGGGGGTTTCGGTGGGCGTACCGAGCAGGGCCGTGCCGGTGCCCGCCGCCGGCAGGTAGTCAGCCGCAGTCATCCGCCACGAGACCGCGCCCGGATACCGCTGGAGAGCCGCCGCCGTCAGTCGTACGCCGGTCCAGTCGAAGTCGTTGCGCCACCGGATCACCGCTCCCTGAGCGGCGCACAGCAGCGTGTGAACGGCCACCGACGGCACCCCTTCGGTGCAGATCAGCGGTGGGGCCTGGGCCCCGAGCGCGGTGGTGGCCGCGCGCAGCACGGCGGGGTTCTCACAGACATAGACTTCGCCGCAGGTCAGGGCCAGCGGTGCCAGGCGCAGTTGGTGCAGGGTGACCCGCATCGGCACACCCGCCTGCGCGGCCTCCGTCAGCCACCGCCCGACCAGCCCGCCGGTGGCCGGTACGTTGAGCACCAGCACCTGGCTGGCGAGGTCGTCCGGGACCAGACCGACCGATTCCCACAACGCCCGTTCCTGCTCGCCGTCGACCGGGAGCGCCGCCTGCTGCCAGGCGGCGACGGCACGGAGGACGAGCCCGCGCAGCGGCCCCTCGGCGAGGGCCTTCGTGTCGTCCAGCACCCGGTCGGCGAAGACCGGTATCGGTTCGTCGGCCGCGGGCAGCGCGTCCAGGACGCGGACCACGTCCCCGAATGGCAGTCCGGTGCGGACGATCCGGGTCAGGGTGCCGTCGCGGCGCAGGCCGTCGAGCCATTCGGCGTACCAGGCGGTGCCGGCGTGCCGGCCCTCGTGGGCCGCGGCGAGGACGGCGTCGCGGGCCACCGCCTCGCGTGTGCGGTCGGACGGTCGGTTGCGCAGCGGGGCCGTCGTGGTGAGCACTTCGATCAGGCCGACTCCGTGCGCGGCGCGCAGGTGCTCGTCGACCTCACCGAGTCGGATGCTGAGGCGGGCCGCTGCGGTGGAGCGGTGGGTGCCGGTGATGCCGATGATCACGAGACGTTCGTCGTCGTTGGGGGCGGAAAGCGTCACGGTGGTGTCGAGCCGGCCACCGGTGCGCTCCAGGCTGCGCCGGGCGGCCGCCAGCAATCGCCGCCAGCCGGGCTGTTCGACGAGATCCGCCGGACCGTCCGGCCGATGCCGCCCGGCCGGCATGAGCGACGGATGTGCAGCGGACCGGTCCGACGGCCGTTCGCCGCGCCCGTCGGTCATTCGTCGGCGAGGTCGAGCAGGACGCCGGTACGGTCGGATTCCCCACGACCGTCGGGGGCGCGGCGGGTCTCCGGGGAGCCGAGCGCACGGGCCAGGGTTCCGTCGAAGTCGGCGATGTTGGTCGAGCCGTCCCAGACCAGCAGCACGGTGGACACGGCGTGTTCCACGGCGGAATGCGAAAGGTCGTAGTGGGCGGCGCCGCTGACCGCCGGGTGGGTGGCCCAGAGGTCGTAGCCGGTCATGAACAGGTCCAGGTCGAACTGTTTCGCCAGCGCCATCAGCTCACCCCGGCCGGTGTCGTCCACGCCGGCGAACGCCTCGTCGAGGCCGAGCAGCCGGGGGGCGTCGGGTCGCGCCGAGCCGAAGAGCGCGTTGGCGGCGGCGAACAACGGCAGGTGCAGGGAGACCGACTGTTCGCCGCCGGAGAGCTGACTGTGTCGGGCCCGGGTCAGCGCCTCCGTGTCGCCACCGGGCCGGTGCAGGGTGAACGCGAACGTCCGCCACTGCCGGTAGTCGAGCACGTCGCCGAGCAGTTCCCGGTAGGGCCGTTCGGGTGCGGCGGCCCGCGCCGTCTTGATCCGGGCGGCGAAGTGCCGGCGCATGGTGGTGAGCTGGGCCGGCCCGAGCCGGGCCGGGTCGCGTTCGAGGAGCTTGCACACGTCGCGTTGCTCGGCGTCGAGGTCGTCGGCGAGCCGCCAGCCGACGCCGACGGTGAGCCCCGAGGACATCCGCCGGGCGCGCATCTGGCTGTCCATCGCCGTCACCAGGTCGCGGGCCTCGATGGTGCGGTGGTGGATCTGCCGGGCGAGTTGCCCGAGCAGGGCGTCCTCCAGCACCCGCTGCTCGGAGTCGGTCAGCAGTTGCTCCTGGTCGCGGCGCTCGCGGCCGATCCGGTCGGCGAAGTGGGCGACGGGAGTGAGGCCCTGCTCGTCGGCGACGCGGACCACGATCACCCCGTCGTCGGTGTCCCACTCGGGCCGATGGTCGAGGCCGGCGGCGGGGAGTTGCGCCTGCAGGTCGGTCAGCGCGGTGGTGAGCCGGGTGGCGCTCTGCTTCAGCGATGTCTCGGTGGGGCTCAGCTCCCGGGTGGCCGCGAGGATCGCCTCGTGCAGGGCCGCCACCTGCGGATGCAGTGCGTCGTCCGGGGTCTGCGCCGGCCAGCGCAGGTCGGTGGGGCAGCGCAGCAGGCCCAGCAGGTCCGGCTGGGCGTACGGGCGCAGCCGCTGGGCGTCGTGCTGCGCCTCGGTAACGGCGGCAACCAGGGCCTGCTCACCCAGCTCCACCCGGGTCAGCGCGGCGACCCGCCGCTCCCGGGCGGCACCGAGTGAGGTGCGAGCCTGCTCGGCGGCCTGCTCCGCCTCGATGATCGCGTCGGCGGTCCGGGCGACGTCGGTTAGCACCCGTTCCGCGTCGGCGCCCACGCTGTCGCGCAACGTCCGGTACGCCTCCGCCTTCTCCTGGTGCCGTGCACGGGCCGTGCGTGCGGTCTCCGCCGCGGCGGTGAGCCGGTCGACTGCCTCGTCGTGCCGCTGCCGTGCCTGATCCTCCTGCTCGGCGGCACGCGCGGCGGCTGTCCGTGCGCCCTCCAGGCGTACCCCGCCCTTCTCGAAGCGGCTCACCGCTTCGGCGGTGTCGTCGAGCCGGTCGACCGGCAGCGACCGCTCTGCCGCGCTCCGGCGCAGCGCGGCCGCGGCGGCGGCCCGCTCGGCCAGGGCCTGGTCGAGGCGGGCGGCGGCGGCCGCGCTGGCCTCCTGCCGGGCGCGCAGCGTCGCGGCGGCCCGGTCCAGCTCGCGCAGCGCCGTGTGGACCGGTGCGGGTGCCGGCAGTTGCGCGGCGGTCGTGTCCACCGCCGCCAGCAGCGCCTCGACGGACGCGTGGTCGCGGTCCACCGCGTCGAGGTCGGTGTCGATGACGGCCAGCAGCCGCTCGCACTCGGTGACCCGGGCGGCGCGGCGGGTGGCCCGGGCGGTCGCGCCGATGTACTCGCAGGAGGTCTTGGCGAACCGGCCGGCGGCGATGCCCTGGGCGTACCGGCCGTCCACGCCGATGGTGACCGGCGAGGCGTCGGGGGTGGTCACGTCGGCAAGCGCCACCGAGGTGAGCACCTCGGTGATCCGCGCGGCGGGCACGTCGTTTTGCTCCTCGGGGGCCAGCACGTCGGCGAGGGTGGCCCCGGTGGACCGCTGGTGCGGAGGCAGCGGCAGCAGGTAGCCGTCGAGGTCGTCGCCGGCCAGCGCGGTCGTCGCCGTCCCGGGGTCGGGGTGCAGCCAGGCGTCCAGCAGCCCGGCCGCGTGCAGCGC
>NZ_SMKJ01000553.1:0-1819 GCF_004348615.1 Micromonospora sp. KC207 | reverse complement strand
CACCCCGCTGCACGCCGCCGCGCGCCACCCCGCCCGTTGCGCGCCACCGCACCGCGCGCCGTCCTCGCGGCCGGCTGGGGTGAGCGGGATACCCCGCTCTACCGTAGGCGTTAAGAAGGGGCCCTTCCTTTCGCGCGCAGCGTACGGGTGGCGGCAGCGCCGAGCAGTGCGCCGGCCGCGACCACGGCGGTCGCCACCCCGGCGACCTGCCAGCCGACCGGGCCGATCTCGGCCAGCCGGCCGCCGCCGAGCGGGCCGCCGGAAGCCGCCGCGAGCCCGCCGAGCAGGAGCCCGGCGACCGGGCCGGCCAGCGCCGCCGGGACCAGCAGGGCGGGCCAGGCCACCTCGGCGCGGTCCTCGGCGGCGATCCGCAGCAGCCGTCGGGCGAGCAGCCAGCCGGCGGCCATGCCGGCCAGGACGGGCACGGCGAGCAGGCCCGCCCCGTACCCGTCGACCGGCCCGCTGGGCAGGCCCGCCAGCAGCGGTACGGCCGGCAGCGCGCCGACGGAGACCTCGCTGGTACGCACGGCGGTGTCGACGCCGACGGCGAACCCGGGGCCGAGCAGGTAGCTGGCCGCCCAGATCGCGGCGTTCGGCGCGTAGGCGAGGCTGATCAGGGTGATCCCGGCCTGCCCCGCCACCCCGGTGCGGTAGGCGCCGATCATGTCGGCGGCGTCCCCGCCCCCGGTGGCCACCGCCAGCCCCGCTGCTCCGGCCCCCGCGCCGAGCAGCAGCAACGCGGCGACCAGGCCGGTGCGCAGCGCCGCGTAGGTGACGGCGGCGGACGGCTCGACCAGGAGCTTCGTGGCGTCCAGCAGCTCCCACCAGGCGCCCCAGATCGCGTCCTCGGCGACCTCCACCATGTCGTCCACCAGGGCCCGGATGTGGGCCAGGGTGTGCCGGCCGGCGAAGGGGGCCGCCAGCCCGTCCGCCATGGACTGTGGCGGCGTCGCCGGGGCCGCGCCCCCGGTGCGCAGGGCATGGCCGACGGCGTTGGCGGTGGCCGGCTCCACTCCGACGATCCGCGCCGTCGGTGCCGCCGCCCGCACCGCCGCCGCCACCCCGCTGATCAGACCGCCGCCGCCCACCGGCACCAGGACCAGACCCGGCGGCGGGCCGTCGGCCAGGATCTCCCGGCCGATGGTGGCCTGGCCGGCGATGACGTCCGGGTCGTCGAACGGCGGCAGCAGGTGGTACCCGCGTTCCGCCGCGATGGCCTCGCAGGTGCCGAGCAGGTCGTCGGTGAGCACGACCTCGCCGCCGTACCGGCGGACCGCCTCGATTTTCGTCGGCACCGCGTGCGGCGGCATGCACACCACTGTGGGCAGGGCGTACGCCTGACCGGCGTACGCCACGGCCATCGCGTGGTTGCCGGCCGAGAAGGCGGCCAGGCCGGCCGGTCGACCGGCGCGTTCGGTGAGCGCGAGCAGCGCGTTGAGCACCCCGCGCGCCTTGAAGCTGCCGGTGTGTTGCAGGTTCTCCGCCTTGACCCACAGGTCGAGCCCGTACTCGTCGCCGATGTGCGTGCAGGCCAGCAGCGGGGTACGGACCACGCGCCCGTCGATCCGTCGCTCCGCCGCCGTGATGTCGTCCGCGCTCACCAACTGCACACGGCGCAGCCTAGCCCCACCAGTGCCGGCGTGTCCCGGCCCGACAACGGGAGGGTGCGTGCCGGGGTATCGCCCTCGACTGGTACCGCAAGCGGGGTGGGGAAGATCGATGCCTACGTCGGCGGACGGCGAGTCGCTGTACCCGGTTGCTGGGGTCCGTGCCCACCACAGGCCCGACGCTGCTGAGCCCGCCGACGTAGGCATCGATC
>NZ_SMKJ01000552.1:0-1845 GCF_004348615.1 Micromonospora sp. KC207 | reverse complement strand
GGGCCACGGTGACGGTGGCGGTGGTGCAGGGCAACGTGCCGCGGCTGGGTCTGGACTTCAACGCCCAGCGGCAGGCGGTGCTGAACAACCACGTGCAGGCGACCCTGGACCTGGCGGCGCAGGTCGCCGCCGGGCGGCGACCGCAGCCGGATCTGGTGGTGTGGCCGGAGAACGCCAGCGACATCGACCCGCTGCGCAGCGCCGCCGCCGGGCAGCGGATCAGCGTGGCCGCGGACGCGGTGCGGGCACCGATCCTGGTGGGCGCGGTGCTGGTGGGGCCGGGCGCGGGGCAGAGCCGCAACGCGGGGATCCTGTGGCGGCCGGGGGCCGGCCCGGACCTGGAGCAGATGTACACGAAGCGGCATCCGGTGCCGTTCGCCGAGTACGTGCCGCTGCGGGACGTGGCGCGGATGATCAGCAAGGAGGTCGACCGGGTCCGCAGCGACATGGTGGCCGGTGATCGTGCCGGGGTCGTCGACGCTGGGGCGGCGACGCTGGGTGACGTGATCTGTTTCGAGGTCGCCTACGACGGTCTGGTCCGGGACACGGTCACCGGCGGCGCGCAGCTGTTGGTCGTGCAGACGAACAATGCGACGTTCGACGTGGCCGAGGCGCGTCAGCAGCTGGCGATGGTGCGGTTGCGGGCGGTGGAGCACGGCCGTGCGTCGTTGATGGCGTCCACGGTCGGGGTGTCCGGGTTCGTCGCCCCCGACGGGCGGGTATCCGACGCCACCGGGTTCAACACCCGCGCCGTGGTGCTGCGGCAGTTGCGCCTCGGTGACGGGCGCACCCTGGCCACGCGGGTCGGGGTGTGGCCGGAGGTGGCGCTGGCCGCGGTGGCGGTTGCCGCGCTGGCCGGTGCGGCGGTGCTGCGCCGCCGGCGGGTGAGCGCCGGGCCGCCCGGGTGATGCCGGGCTGACGGACACGCCGGGCGGCGGCTGCGCCGGCGGGGGCGGAGGAGTGGTGAGCAAAGCGGCGGGCGTGCGACCCCGGGCGGGACGCCGGGCACCGCTGCGGCGGGTGCTGGTGGTCATTCCCACCTACAACGAGGCCGACAACGTCACCTCGATCGTGGCGCGGGTGCGCGCCGCCGCGCCCGAGGTGGATGTGCTGGTCGCCGACGACAACAGTCCCGACGGTACCGGGGTGCTCGCCGACGCCCTGGCGGCCGGCGACGCGCGGGTGCACGTGCTGCACCGGCGCGGCAAGGAGGGGCTGGGCGCGGCGTACCTGGCGGGGTTCGCGTGGGCGCGGGAACGCGGCTACGACGCGGTGGTGGAGATGGACGCCGACGGTTCACACGCCCCGGAGGAGCTGCCGCGGTTGCTGGCCGCCGCCGGTGACGCGGACGTGGTGATCGGGTCCCGCTGGTGCCGGGGGGCACGGGTGGTGGACTGGCCGGTGCGGCGGCTGCTGTTGTCGCGATGCGGGAACCTGTACGCGCGGCTGGCGTTGGGGATGCCGGTGACGGACGCGACCGGCGGGTACCGGGTGTATCGGTTGGCGGCGTTGGACGCGGTGGACCTGGGGTCGGTGTGTTCGCAGGGGTACTCGTTCCAGGTGGAGTTGTCGCGGCTGGCGCACCGGGCGGGGGCGCGGATCGTGGAGGTGCCGATCACGTTCGCGGAGCGCCAGCGGGGGGCGAGCAAGATGAGTCCGCTGATTGTGGCGGAGGCGTTGTGGCGCGTCAGCGTGTGGGCGGTGCAGGACCGGCGTACGGCGTGGCGCAGGGGTCTGCACGGCACCGGCGGCGCTCAGGTGCGGTGGCCGTGAGTGGCGGCGTGTCATGCTGGACGGGCGGAGGACACGACCAGGCGATGGGGTGAGATGCGCCGAGGACTGAGA
>NZ_SMKJ01000551.1:0-1867 GCF_004348615.1 Micromonospora sp. KC207 | reverse complement strand
GGGCAGGGCGAGGGCCGGGGCGGCTGGCCCGGCGACGACCGCGAGGGCGGCGAGCACGGCCACCACGGGTGCCAACCAGCGATGCAGGGGTGCCGTCACAGTGTTCCCTTCCATCGACCGCCGACCGGGTTAGCTGACGGGTTCGGGGCGGAAGCGGCCCCTACCGCTTGCGCGGATTCACCCCGGGTACCTGGTTCCCCGGCTCGCCTTCCGGCGATTGGGCGGCGGCACCGCAGGCGCCGCTTCGCGCCTTCGGCGGTGACCGGCAGCGAGGTTACCTGAGAGTCCTCGCGGGGAGCTACGTCCGGATGCCGACTAAAAGCGTCATTTCGTAATCGCTGTCGATGATCAGTGATGCGATTCTCAGGGCGGATGCCGCCGCCGGTCACGCTGCGGAGTGTCACCATGTGGTCTCCGTACTTCCTTCTCGGTGCGGCCGCCCGGCCGGGGGGTGGGTGGGGGTGTGGTCGTCGGGGTACCGATGGGTCGCCCGGCCGCCGCCGAGCGCCTCCAGCGCGAGATCCCGGTCCGCGGGCCACCGCCCGGGCGTACGCGCCGCCGGCACGTCCCCGCCGGCCGCCGCTGCGGGCCCGGTCGCCCCGCGACGCCCCGCCGCCGTGACCACGGCGGCCAGCCCGGTGGTCAGCGGTACGGCGGCGATCAGGCCCAGCGTGGCGACCGCGCTGCGGACGATCTCCTGGGCGAGGAACTCACTGGTCAGGATCTGGGTCACCGGGCGGGAGTCGGCGGTGAGCAGGAGCAGCAGCGGCAGCGACGCGCCCGCGTACGCCAGCACGATCGTGTTGACCGTGGAGGCGATGTGCGCCCGGCCGACGCGGGTGGCCGCCCGGTAGAGCTGCAACCGGGACAGCCCCGGGTTGGCGTGCGCCAGCTCGGTGACCGTGGCCGCCTGGGTGACGGTGACGTCGTCGAGCACCCCGAGGGAGCCGATGATGATGCCGGCCAGCAGCAGACCGTGCAGGTCCACGTCGCCCCGGAACATCGACAGTGTGGTGGCGTCCTCGCTGCCGTACCCCGTGAGGTGGGTGGCCGCCGTGGCCATGGTGCCGAGCAGGCCGGTGAGCACCAGGCTGCCCAGGGTGCCGAGGACGGCCACCGACGTCTGCGCGGTGACCCCGTGGGTGAGGTACAGCACCACGAACATGATCAGGGCGGAGCCGACGACGGCGATCGGCAGCGGCGACCCGCCCGCGCCGATCCCGGGCAGCACGAAGGTCAGCAGGATGGCGAAGGTGGCGGCCAGGCCGGCCAGGGCGGCCACCCCCCGCCAGCGGCCGAACGCGACGATCGCCAGCGCGAACAGCACCGCCAGCCAGATCAGCGGGGCGCCGCGCTGGTGCTCGGCGATGTTGTAGGCGCTTGCCGTCGGGTCCGTCGGGTCGGTCAGCTTCACCAGCACGATCCGGTCGTCGACGGCGACGGTGGGCGCGCCGGGGCCGGTAGGGATCGGCGTCTCGACCTGCTGCCCGGCATCCGGCCCCTGCTCCACCCGGACGGTCACCGTGCCGCACGGGCCGTTCGCGATGCTCGGCCCGCCCTGCGGCGTCTCCGGCTGCGGCGGGCACTCCTCGGTGACCACGCGGGTGACCGTGCCGTGATAGCGGGGCACCGGCGTTCCGCCGTCGACCTTCGGGCCACCGTCGCGGGGCCAGAGGGCGATCGCCGCGATCACGGTGATCACGAAGAGCGGCACCACGGTCGCGACGAGGATCCGCCGCACCCCCGGCGGGGTGGGCGGAGCGGGTCGGTTGTGGTCGGCGCCCATCGACGTTCTCCAAACGGTGTCAGCGCGGGATACGGCTCGGCGGCCCGGACGGTTCAGTGTCGCCGACGACCGATCCGGGCC
>NZ_SMKJ01000550.1:0-1889 GCF_004348615.1 Micromonospora sp. KC207 | reverse complement strand
AGCCGGGAGACCCGGGGCACGATCCGCAGGCCGTGGCAGCGATGCGCCGGGCCGAGTTGGCGGCCAGTTGCGAGGCGTTGCGGGTCACGCACCTGGAGACGCTCGACTATGCCGACTCGGGCATGATGGGTTGGGCGACCAACGACGCGCCCACCGCGTTCTGGAACACGCCGGTGGCGGAGGCGGCCGACCGGCTGGCCGAGTTGATCCGGCGGTATCGGCCCGACGTCGTCGTCACGTACGACGAGAACGGCTTCTACGGCCATCCGGACCACATCCAGGCGCACCGCATCACCATGGCCGCCGTCGAGCAGACGAACATTCCCGCGAAGGTGTACTGGACCACCGTGCCGCACAGCGCGTTCCAGGAGTTGGGCCGCGTCATGCAGGAGATCGGCGTCGAGTTTCCCGAGCTGGGCGAGCAGGAGATGCCGCAGCTCGGCCTGCCCGACGAGGAGATCACCACCTGGGTGGACACGAGCGGCTACGGCGCGCAGAAGTTCGAATCGTTGGCTACGCACGCCAGCCAGGCCGAGAGCATCTTCTTCCTGCAACTTGGCCGGGAACGGTTCACCGAGCTGATGGGCATGGAGACGTTCGTCCGGGTCCGCGACATCACCGATGCGCCGACACCCGAGGACGACCTGTTCGCCGGGCTGCGCTGACCGAGCGCGCCCGGCCTCCGCGCCGCCGTCGATGAGAAAGTTCCACCAGCGAGGGATCGTTCGCGCTGGCCAAGGCGCGTGGCGACTGGTTCCCCTGCCGGCTCGGTTGGGAGCGGGCTGAGCTGGCACGTCCGCCCTGGCCTGCCCGGTAACGCGTGCCCGAGCGGCGGGCGAGGACCTCTTGAACCCTCCGAAATGCTTTGGCAACATCGGCGAGCCTGAATATTACTCACCACCTCACCTTGCCTGCTGTGAAAAGTGCCCGACGTGAGCCCGGCTATGTTAACGCTCACATAACTCGGGAGCCCGGGTCGACATCAGGCCTGTCGTCTATGCCACCGAGGCCCTCGGCGGCGCCACCACCATCACCCTCACCGCACTGCACCTCGCAGGGACCACTCCCTGAGAACCTCCACCCGTCCTCATAAAGGAGCACCCCATGCATCTCCCGGGTGACAACCCTGCGCCGGCTCCTCGCCATCCCGCCCGTCGGCGTCGCCGATGGCTGCTGCCGGCCGCCACCGCGATCTTGACCGCTCTGGGCGGCGGCATCGTGGTCGCGGCCACCGCGACGGAGGCCGCTGCGGCCACTATCGACACCAGTGCCTCGTACGTGCTGGTCAACCGCAACAGCGGCAAGGCGCTCGACGTATACAACCTGGCCACCAGCGACGGAGCCCGGATCACCCAGTGGACCCGTAACGACGGGGTTCAGCAGCAGTGGCAGTTCGTCGACTCCGGCGGCGGCTACTACCGGCTGAAGTCGAGGCTGTCCGGAAAGGTCCTCGACGTCCACAACTGGTCGACCGCCGACGGCGGGTCGATCGTGCAGTGGACCGACCACAACGCCGCCAACCAGCAGTTCAGCATCCAGGACATCGACGGCTACATTCAGTTGATCAACCGCAACAGCGGTAAGGCCATCGAGGTCCAGGGTGCCGCTACCGCCGACGGTGCCAACATCGTCCAGTACGCCGACTGGAACGGCACGAACCAGCAGTGGCAGTTGGTCCGGGTCGGTGGAACCAATCCCACGACCCCGCCGCCGGGCTCGTGCAACCTTCCGTCGACGTACCGGTGGTCGTCCACGGGTGTGTTGGCGCAGCCGAGGTCGGGCTGGGTGTCGTTGAAGGACTTCACGGTCGCCCCGTACAACGGCAAGCAGCTCGTCTACGCGACCACGCACGACTACGGCACGTCGTGGGGTTCGATGAACTTCAGTCT
>NZ_SMKJ01000549.1:0-1902 GCF_004348615.1 Micromonospora sp. KC207 | reverse complement strand
CAGTGACAGGGGGTTCGCGATGAAGGATGTTTCTCCGGCTGGTTGAGCCGACGCTCCGTTGGGGCCGTCGTGATGCCGCGGCTCCAGAGCATCTGCGCCAGGCCGAGACGTGCCCGTGGTCGGTGTGGGCCGCTTGCCGCCCTGCTCCGCCGCTACTGCTGCCGCTGTTTCCGCTGCCGCGACCGCCGATGCGGTGGTCGTGTCGGTCGTTGCTGTCCTCATCCGCTCTTGGGTCGGCTGGTGCGCCGGGTCCTGTGTTCGTTGACAACTCCACAGCGTGTCTTTCCGTAGGCCACCGCGCTGGCTTGTGGCTGTGTACCCCTGCGGCGTCGTGACGGTCGTCGCCCATCTTCATTGTTCTCGATCAAGGAGTTGTTGTGTTCGTCGCCCATCTTGTCGTCGCGCCCTCCGGCTTGGTGCCGGTGGCGGTGACAGATTCCGTTTCGGTGCCTGTTGCGGGGTCCGGGTTGGCGTCGGTGTTGAGGTCAGTCTTCAACCGGACCCCGGAACGGACCCCTTGTTCTGTATCACATCGCAGGTCAGGCCGGCTGTCAGCGCTATCGGCTTGTCCTGCGACAGACCCTGCCTGGTCTCGGGTCCCTCCCCCTGGGGCTGGCATCCGCACCGGGAAGGAGGTGATGACCGGTGGATGACCCGGTCCTTCGGGTCCAGTCCCAACTGACCGCCCGTGACCGTGTGCTGCTGGGCTGGCTTTACGACCACGGTGTGTTGACGTCGTTCCAGATCGCGCATGCCCTGTTTCCGTCCCTGGATTTCTGTCAGCGGCGGTTGCGGACGTTGTACCGGTTGCGGTTGGTGGCGCGGTTCCGCCCCCAGCGCGCTGACGGTGGCTCGTACCCGTATCACTACGTCATCGATCAGCTCGGCGCGGAGGTTGTCGCCGCTGGCCGCGACGAGCGTCCGCCTCGGCGTGATCATGCTCGGGTGGAGCGGCGCCGTTGGACGTCGAGCCGCACCCTGGAGCACCGCCTGGGGGTGAACGGCTTCTTCACCGATCTCGCCGGCTACGCCCGCACCCATGCTGATGTGCGGTTGGGGGAGTGGTTGTCGGAGGCGGAGTGCCGGCGGTCGGGGGTGTTCACCCGGCCGGGGGATCCGGCTCTGGTGCGCGCCTATCAGCCCCGGGTGCGTCCGGACGGCTACGGGCTGTGGGTGGTGCGGGGTGGTCGGGTGCCGTTCTTCGTGGAGTACGACACCGGTGGTGAGCCGCTGTCGGTGCTGGTCCACAAGCTGGTCGGTTACCGGGAGTGGTTCGCCGTGTTGGGGCGGGTGTGGCCGGTGTTGTTCTGGCTGCATTCCGCCGCCAGGGAACGCAACCTGCGCCGGATGTGGGCCGAGACGCCGCCGCTGGTGCCGGTGGCTACCGGTGCCCGCGACCACGCCATCACGGCGGGCCTGGGCCCGGCTGAGGCGGTGTGGGCGGTGGCCGGCGACGGCGGACAGCGGTCCATGCTGGCTGACTTGTCGGCCTGGGTCCTCGACGACCGTGACCCGACCGGGGAGGCGGCATGAGCGACATCGCTTCACCGGACCCCTTCATTGTGCGGTCGGCATGTGCGACGGCGACGGCGACGGGGTCGTTCTGTCACTGGGCTGTCAGCGTCTCATCGGAGGCTGCTGACAGCCCAGTGACAGCATCGGGCAGCCCTGACAGCGAGCGGACGGAGGTATCGTCCCGGCCTCCGCGTGGCCGGTCCGCGGACCGGCCACGGACCGGGCCATCCACGCCTCTGGTCCGGTACGCGGGGACCGTCCGTCCGTTGGTCCGGTCCGCAGGCGCGGGCGGACGGGGCGTGGTGGTGGTCCGGCCGGGGGAGGTGGGCGGCCACGACCGCACCCGGTGACTCGGACGCTCGTCCGGGACGGAGTCCGGCAGAGGGA
>NZ_SMKJ01000548.1:0-1926 GCF_004348615.1 Micromonospora sp. KC207 | reverse complement strand
CCCCCGTCGTCCGGCGCGCGGGCGACGTACGCGGTGACGGGGTCCTGGACGGGTGGCTTCCAGGGCGAGGTCACGGTGACCGCCGGTTCGGCCGCGATCCGGGGCTGGACCGTCTCCTGGACGTTCCCCAACGGGCAGGTGATCAACCAGATCTGGAGCGGCTCGCACACTCAGAGCGGGGCGAACGTGACGGTGAAGAACGTCGACTACAACGGGGCACTGGCCGCCGGCGCGTCGACCACGTTCGGCTTCATCGCCACGGTGAACGGCACCAACAACCCACCGACGAACATCACCTGCACGACGACCTGACCCGGGGCGGGCGCGCTTCGCACCAAGCCACCTCCGGCCCAGGCGAAGCGCGCCCGCTCGGTTACGGCCGGCGGGACAGCGGAGGGGCCGGCCGCCCGGTAGGGTGCCCGACCATGCGTGGCGGTGCCGGTACGGACTGGTGGGCAGCCGTCCCGCCACGCCGCGTCGGTCACCTCGCCGACGTCGACCCCGAGCTGCTCCGGCTGGCCCTCGACCCGCTGCCACCGGCCGCGCCGGCCGTGCTCGCCTACCGGCCGGCGCGCGGTCTCACGCTCGCTGGCCTGGTCGCCGCCCTCCTCGACGAGCTGGAGGGCGCGGCCCGGGCGCTGTACCCCCGCTGGCTGCCAGGCGCCGACCGGCTGGACGGCGCCGACCCGCCCGGCGTGGCTGCCGTGCGGGAACTCGCTGCCCGGGTCGCGTCCCGATCGGACCACTTCGGACCATTCCTCGCCGACCTCGCCGAGCGGGCGCTGCGCGGCGGGGACCCGGCAGGCCCGGAGCGCGCCGGCCCGGTCCGCCGCCGGTCGCGCTTTCCCGCCGAGGTACGGGCCGCCGGCCTGGCCCGGGTCCTGGCCGACGCGTACGGCCGGGACGGCTGCGCGTTGCTGGTCGAACCGCCCGACGGGGCCGGCCCCGAGGACGAGCGGATCCTCGTGGCGGGGGCGGAGTGGCTGGCGCAGCACGGCCGGTGCGCCGTGTGGCTCGCCGGCCCGCTCCGGCACGCCGTCGACCGGGTCCGGCCGGTGCGGATCACGCTTCCGGCGCACCTCGCCCAGCTCGCCGAGGACGCCCGTCGGGTTTCCGACAGCCCCGGCGACCCCGGCGGTGCGGGCCTGGCGTACCCGCCGCTGGCCGGGACGCCGCGCCCGGACAGCGCCGCCGAGCAGGCCCTGGAGCAAGCCCTGGCCCCGCACGACTGGGCCCGGGACCGGCGGTGGAACCACACCTTCGAGTGGCACCCCCTCGGCCGGTCGTACCGGTTGGACCTCTGCTGGACGGTCGAGGGGCTTGCGGTCGAGGTGGACGGCCCGGAGCATCGGGGGCGCATGATGTACGCCGACGACCGGCGGCGCGACGTCCAGCTCCAGCTCCTCGGGCTCGACGTGCTCCGGTTCACCAACGAGCAGGTGCTGACCGACGTCCAGGCCGTGGTCCGGAGCATCCGGGAGCTGCTGGCCCGGCGACGCGCGGCCGGCGCGCACCCCCACAGGAATGAGGCACCATGTCGAGCGGCACCGCGGACCTCCCCGACCTGACCCCCAACCAGATCAACGCGCTCGTCGTGCTGATGGTGGAGGCCCGGAGGCTGAGCAACGCCGAGCTGCGGGAACTGGCCGGTTTCCCCCTCACCGGCAAGGACAACGAGAAGCTGGTGAAGCTGGGCCTGGTCGAGACCGACCGCAAGCGCCGGCCGTTCTCCCACGAACTCACCGACGAGGGGTGGCGGGTGATGCGTGAGCTGCACGGCGGCACCCCGCCCCGGGCCGGTGGCTCCGCGAGCCGTTCGCTGTTCACCCTCCTGGCCAGCCTGCGCCGGGGGCTGGACCGGCTCAGGATCAGCCACGGCGACTTCTTCGGGCAGACCGCCGGCGCCGGGCTCGACCGGGCCCCCGC
>NZ_SMKJ01000547.1:0-1930 GCF_004348615.1 Micromonospora sp. KC207 | reverse complement strand
GCGTACCACTGCGCGCTCGCGTTCACCGCCGACGGCGAACCCCGGGTGCTGCCCACCCTGCACGTCCGCATCGGCGACACGCTCTACCTGCACGGCTCCACCGGCAGCCGGCCCCTGCTCGCCGCCCGGGGCGACGGCCTGCCGGTCTGCGTGGCGGTCACCCTGCTCGACGGGCTGATCTACGGCCGCTCCCAGTTCCACCACAGCGCCAACTACCGGTCGGTGGTCGCGCACGGCACCGCGCACCTGGTCACCGACGCCGGCGAGAAGGCCACCGCGCTGACCGCCCTGGTGGAGAAGGCCGCCGCCGGGCGCAGCGCGGACAGCCGCCCGCCGAGCCGCCGGGAACTGGCCGAGACCGCCGTGCTGGCGCTGCCGCTGCGGGAGGTGTCCGTCCGCGCCCGCGACGGCGGCGTCCGTGACTCACCCGACGACCACGACCTGCCGTACTGGGCCGGGACGGTGCCGCTGCGGCTGACCGCCGGGCGGCCCGAGCCCGACGCGGGGGTGAGCGCGCCGCTGCCGACGTACCTACGGCCGGCCCGCTCGCCCTGGCTGGAGCCGGCGGTGCTGCGGGGCGCGCACGTCGTCCTCGAACCACTGGACCTCGCGCACGCCGACGACCTGTACGCCGCCACCGCCGACCCGCAGGTGTGGCAGCACCTGGGCAGCCACCGGCCCGCCGACCCGGCCGGCATGGCCGAGACGATCCGGATTGCCCTCGACGCCCACCACCGGGGCGAACGGGTGCCGTGGGTGCAGCGGTGCGCCGCGACCGGCGCGGTGGTCGGCACCACGTCGTTCTACGAGGTCGACCCCGAACGTCGGGCGGTGGCGATCGGCTACACCTACCTGGGCCGACCCTGGTGGCGGACCGGGATCAACACCGAGGCGAAGCTGCTGCTGCTCACCCGCGCCTTCGAGGAACTGGGCGCGGTGCGGGTGG
Organism: Micromonospora sp. KC207; assembly: GCF_004348615.1. Classification (NCBI taxonomy): domain Bacteria; kingdom Bacillati; phylum Actinomycetota; class Actinomycetes; order Micromonosporales; family Micromonosporaceae; genus Micromonospora; species Micromonospora sp. KC207. The sequence continues at coordinate 984 of NZ_SMKJ01000547.1, read as the reverse complement.
TCTGGCACACCGACATCCGCAACGAGCGCTCCCAGCGGGCCATCGAGCGGCTCGGCGCCACCCGCGAGGGGGTGCTGCGCCGGCACCGGCTGCGCCCCGACGGCTCCTGGCGGGACACCGTGCAGTACTCGATGACCGACGAGGAGTGGCCGAACGCACAGGGCAGGCTGTGGGAACGGCTTCGCCCCGCGCCAGCGCCGGCGCGATGATGGCGGGCGTGCTGGGCATCACCGACATCTGGACGTACGTGCTGGGAACCGTGGCGATCGTCCTGCTCCCCGGCCCCAACTCACTCTTCGTGCTCTCCACCGCCGCCAAGCACGGCGTACGGGCCGGCTACCGCGCCGCCGGCGGGGTCTTCCTCGGCGACGCGGCGCTGATGACCCTCTCCGCCGCCGGGGTGGCGTCGCTGCTCAAGGCGTACCCACCGCTGTTCGTGGTCGTGAAGTACGCGGGCGCGGCGTACCTCGGCTGGGTCGGGCTGACCATGCTGCGCGGGGCGTGGCGGCGCTGGCGAAACCGCAACGACCCGACCGCGCCGCGCCTGATCGACGCCGCCGAGCCGGCGCAGTTGCGCAGCCCGTTCCGGCGGGCGCTGGTGATCAGCCTGCTCAACCCGAAGGCGATCCTGTTCTTCGTCTCGTTCTTCATCCAGTTCGTCGACCCCGGGTACGCATGGCCGGCGCTGTCGTTCCTGCTGCTCGGGCTGATCGCACAGCTGACCAGCGCGCTGTACCTGACCGCGCTGATCTTCGCGGGCACGTTCCTGGCGGTCCAGTTCCGGCAGCGCCGGCGGCTGGCCGCCGGAGCGACCACCGGGGTGGCGGCGCTCTTCCTCGGCTTCAGCGTCAAGCTCGCCACCGCCTCGGTGTAAGGAGGGGCCCCTTGTTGACGCCTGCGGTACAGAAGGGTCCCCTTCTCAACCGCCACCCCGGCGCACGCGGCGGGCGGCGAGGCACGGCGGGCGGCGGGGCACGGCAGGCG
>NZ_SMKJ01000546.1:0-1959 GCF_004348615.1 Micromonospora sp. KC207 | reverse complement strand
ATCTCGCACAGGACCACGCCGCTTCACCCATCGAGTGGCAGCGGCGTCACGTGGAAAGCACTCGATCCCGAATCGAGCACGATCAGGGCCGGACGCGGGACAGGACGGGCGCGGGACAGAAGCGAAACGGGTCAGGAGCGGAGGCGGCGGACCAGTTTGCGCAACCCGGCCTGCCAGCCGTCGGGGTCCTCTGCGCGACGGCGGGCGTGGTTGGCGACCTCGGGGTGGGGCAGGATGAGGAACCGCTCCTCGGCCAGGCCGGCAATCACCGCGTCGGCCACCCGGTCGGGGTGCAGGACCGCGCCGGACGCGGCGATCACCCGCGCCCCGAGGTGACCGGCGGCCAGCCCTTCGGCGAGCATCGGCGTGTCCACCCCCTGTGGACACAGCGCGCTGACCCGGATGCCCTGGTCCCGGTACGTGACGGCGAGCCACTCGGCCAGCCCCACCGCCGCGTGCTTGGTGGCGGTGTACGGGGCGTCGCCCACGGCGGTGAGCACCCCGGCCGCCGAGCAGGTGTGCAGCAGGTACCCCTGGCCCCGGGCCAGCATCCCGGGCAGCACGGCCCGCGTGGAGTACACGTGGGCGAGCACGTTGACCCGCCAGGCCCGGTCCCAGTCGGCTGGGGCGGCGTCCAGCCCCGCCGCCGTGGCGATCCCTGCGTTGGCGCAGAACAGGTCGAGCCGGCCGTACCGTCGCTCGGTGTCGGCCACCAGCGCGCGGACCTGGTCCTCCGCGGTGACGTCAAGCTCGGCGGCGTGGGCCACCGGGCCGACGGCCCCGGCGACGGCCCGGGCACCGGCCGCGTCGAGGTCGGCCACCACGACGGCCGCCGCGCCCTCGGCGGCGAACCGGTGCGCGAGCGCCGCGCCGATGCCGCCGGCGCCGCCGGTGATCACGACCACCCGGTCGGTGAGGTTCACGCCGGCCCCCCTCCCCCGGCTGGCCCGAGCCGGGCGATCAGGTCGGCCAGGGCCGCCGGGCCGCCGGCGGCCAGCTCCGGGGTGGGCAGCAGGGCCAGCACCGGTACGTCCACTCCGGCGTCGGCGTAGCGGCGCACCTGGTCGCGGCAGTCCTCGGGCGGGCCGTGCAGCACGAGCGCGTCGACGACCTCGTCGGGCACGGCGGCTGCGGCGCCCCGCCGGTTCCCGGCCGCCCAGGCCCGCCACACGGGGTCGAGGGTCTCGGCCCGGCCCAGCCAGCGGTGGAACGCCGCGTACGCGGGCACCGTGAGGTAGGTGGTGATGAGCCTGCGGCCGAGGGCGCGGGCATGGCCGACGTCGGCGGTGGGGCAGACGAAGATGCGGGCGATCACCTCGAACCCGTCGGGCCGCCGGCCCAGCTCGGCGACGGCGGTGGGCACGTCGGCGGCGGCGAGCCAGTTGAGGATCACCCCGTCGGCCTCGGCGGCGGCCAGCCGCAGCATGCCCGGGCGCAGGGCCGCCAGCAGTAGCGGCGGCGGCACGGCCGGCGGCCGTTCCAGGGTGAACCGGCGCACCGCGAAGGTGTCGTACGCGCCGTCGACGGTCTGCCCGGCCAGGGCGGCGCGCAGGAAGCGCAGCACGTCCCGGGTGCGCCTGAACGGCTCGTCGAAGGCGACGGCGTTCCAGTCCCCCACCACGACCGGCGAGGACGCGCCGATGCCGAGCGCGAAACGGCCGGGGGCTGCCTCGGCCAGCGCGGCGGCGCTCATCGCGAGCAGCCCGGGCCCCCGGGTGAAGACGGGGGCGATGGCGGTGCCGAGCCGCAGCCCCGGCTGCCAGGCGGCGGCCAGCGCCAGCGGGGTGAACGCATCGGTGCCGTTGACCTCGGACGACCACACATCGGTGAAGCCGGCCCGGTGCAGGGCGGCGTAGAACGCGGCGTGGTCGGCCAGTGGGATGCCGCCCAGCGGCACGGTCATGCCCCATCGGTTCGTCACCGGTCGATCCTGCCCGCTGCCCCCGCCCCGGGCAAGGT
>NZ_SMKJ01000545.1:0-1981 GCF_004348615.1 Micromonospora sp. KC207 | reverse complement strand
CGCTTGGCCAGCTCCTCGGCCAGCCCCGCCTTGGTGCCGAACTCGTTGTAGACGGTCTGCCGGCTCACCCCGGCCGCCGCGGCCACCCCGCCCATCCGCACGCCGTCCCAGCCCCCGGCGATCGTCTGCCTCCGGGCGGCGTCGACGATGCTGTCCCGCAGCCGCTGCCGGGCAGCGTCCCTCACTTCACCCATGGTGGTCGAAGTCTACGGCCGGCGTCACCCCGCCGGGGCGACGGCACCGAGCCGGAGCAGAAGAAGACCGGCGCGTGGGCGCTAGCGCGGGCGCTACAGCTAGAGCACGGGGGGGGCGAGGGCACGGCGGCGCGTGGGCGCGAGCGCGCCCGATGACGGCGTCGCACGGCGGGGCGCATAGGATGTCTGGTCATGGCACGCGTGCTCACTCCCCGTGCGGAGGACTTTCCCCGCTGGTACCAGGACCTGATCGCCAAGGCGAAGCTGGCCGACAACGGCCCGGTCCGGGGGACCATGGTCATCCGGCCGGCCGGCTACGCCATCTGGGAGCGGATGCAGGCCGAGATGGACGCCCGGATCAAGGCGGCCGGTGCGGAGAACGCGTACTTCCCGTTGTTCATCCCGGAGAGCTACCTCAAGCGCGAGGCCGAGCACGTCGAGGGCTTCTCGCCGGAGTTGGCGGTGGTCACCCACGGCGGCGGCAAGCAGCTCGCCGAGCCGGTGGTGGTGCGCCCCACCAGCGAGACGGTGATCGGCGAGTTCATGGCCAAGTGGATCGACTCGTACCGGGACCTGCCGCTGCTGCTCAACCAGTGGGCGAACGTGGTCCGCTGGGAGCTGCGCCCGCGCATCTTCCTGCGGACCAGCGAGTTCCTCTGGCAGGAGGGGCACACCGCCCACGCCACGAGCTCCGACGCCCGCGCGTACGCCCGCAGGATCCTGCACGAGGCGTACGAGGACCTGATGGTCAACGTGCTCGGTATCCCGGTCGTGGTGGGCCTCAAGACCGTCCGGGAGCGCTTCGCCGGGGCCACCGCCACGTACACGTGCGAGGGCATGATGGGCGACGGCAAGGCCCTCCAGCTCGGCACCAGCCACGAGCTGGGGCAGAACTTCGCCAAGGCGTTCGACATCAGCTACTCCTCGGCCGAGGGCGGCCGGGAGCATGCCTGGACGACCTCCTGGGGCACCTCGACCCGGATGCTGGGCGGCCTGATCATGGCCCACGGCGACGACAACGGCCTGCGGGTCCCGCCGCGGCTGGCGCCCGTGCAGGCGTACGTCATGGTGGTCAAGGCCGGCGACGGCGTGGGCGAGGCGGCGGCCAAGCTGTGCGACGCGCTGCGCGACGCCGGCGTGCGGGTCGCGCTCGACGACCGCACCGACACCCCGTTCGGCCGTCGGGCCGTCGACGCCGAGCTGCGCGGCTATCCGGTGCGCGTCGAGGTCGGCCCCCGCGACCTGGCCGCCGGCAACGCGGTCGTGGTCCGGCGTACGGACGGCTCGAAGTCCCCGACTCCGGTCGCCGACGTGGTAGGCGCGGTGCTGGCCGCCCTGGAGACCGACCAGCGGGCCCTGCACGACCAGGCCCTGGCCCACCGCGAGTCCCGCACCGTGCAGGTCGCCACGCTCGCCGAGGCGATCGAGGCGGCGGCCACCGGCTGGGCCCGCGTGCCGTGGTCGGCGGTCGGGGTGGCCGGCGAGGCCGAGGCGAACGGCCAGGGCGTGACGGTGCGCTGTCTGCTGCGCGCCGACGGCTCGGTCCCGGACTCCGAGGACGAGCCGGACCTGGTCGCCATCCTGGCCCGCGCCTACTGAGAGTGCAAGGAAGGGCCCCTGTCAACGCTTTCGGTATAGGAAGGGCCCCTTCCTAACGCCGCAGTGGCCGTGCGCGGCTCCGCAGCCGACACGGCGTCGACCCTCGGGGAGGGCGAATGTACTTCGAGCCTGGCCGTTTGATCATGCACCGCAACGTCCGGCACGGCCGGATCGGCTGGGTCCGGGCG
>NZ_SMKJ01000054.1:0-28872 GCF_004348615.1 Micromonospora sp. KC207 | reverse complement strand
CCCTGAACCAACCCTTGCGCCAGCCGTCGTGTTCACCCCCCACCCGCCTGCCGGTGGCAGTGGGCCGCGACGTGATGATCAGGAGATTCGCGTCATCTTCGATCGCCGACCTGACGCGAGTCTATTATCGACTATCCGGAGGGTCGCGGATGAGGATGTGGACGGCGCGGGCGGATGCCACTGCGGCAAGCAGCACGGCGTGGCGGGGTTCGGGGACGTCGAGGAGGCGTTCGGCGCGCAGCGCGGCGAGCGGGGCGAGCCGCCGATCGGCCAACACGATGTCCACCGCCCGCCGGTCGCCGCCGCAGACCAACACCGCCAGGTCGGCCGCCTCCGGCAGCAGCAGCCGGACGGCCAGGTCGACCGCATCGCCGAGGGCCGCCTTCGCCTGGTTGTCCCGCCGCCGGGCGAAGCGCTGCTGGGACCAGCCGCCCGCGGCGGTGCGGCCCTGCACGTAGCGGCTGTCCACCTTGGAGACGATCAGCTTCTCGCCCTCGGCGACCCCGACAGCCACCGCCCCCTTGCGGGCGAGCAGCAGACCGATGCGGCGCGGAGCGCGGGCGGCGGCCACGAAACCGGGTACGTCGGCCGCGGGCGGCGCGCCAGGCGGGGTGTGCAGTTCGGCGGTGGCCCCATCCGGGGCGGTGAGCAGCAGGCCGTGCTCCCACACCGTCGTGGTGGGCGGGCCGTGTCGGTCGGCGAAGCCGTCCACCCAGCGGTCGACGCGCGCCGGTGTCACCTCCACCCAACGCCCACCACCGGCCGCCGGCCTGCTGCTCATGGCCCCGAACCTACGGCACCGGCAGCCGGCCGTCGGCCCCGGTCCACCCGGACCCCACAGGACCTAGGACAGCTACGGTCAGTGCCGACGAGCCGGCTCAGGTCAGTGCGACGAGCCGGCGCGGGTCAGTGCCGACGAGCCGGCGCGGGTCAGTGCCGACGAGCCGGCGCGGGTCAGTGCCGACGAGCCGGCGCGGGTCAGTGCCGACGAGCCGGCGCGGGTCAGTGCCGACGAGCCGGCCATGCCAGCGCCAGTGGGCCGGTCAGGCGGTCAGCAGGACGGCGACGGCCAGCGCGGCGATGATCGCGCTGGACACCAGCCCCGTGACGCGGCGACCGCGCGGACCGGTGAGGGCCCGGCCAACCACGGTGCCACCACCGGCGACCAGTAGCTGCCAGCTTGCCGAGGCGAGGAAGGCACCGGCCACGAAGGCGACGGCCACCGCCGGGCCGGTTCCGGCACCGTCGTTGCCGGCGAGCACGAGCGCGGCGAAGTAGACCATGGTGGCCGGGTTGAGCATGGTCAGCGCCAACAACCCGGCGAAGGCCCGAGCGGGGCTCTCCAGGCCGCGCCGCCGGCCGGCCGGCCCACTCACCGGGCGGGGACGCAGCGCCTGCCACGCACCCCGCACCGCCAGGGCGAGCAGCACCGCCGCCGCCACCAGCCGCAGCGGCCCGGCGATCGGGGCGACCATCCCTGCCACCGCCGCCCCACCGAGGGTCGCCACGGCGGCATAGACACCGTCGGCGGTAGCCACCCCGAGAGCAGCGGCGGCACCGACGCGGAAGGAGGTCCGTGCGCTGAGCCCCATGATCAGCACGGCGATCGCGCCGACGGGCACGGCGACACCGTAACCGGCGGCGAGGCCGGCCAGGAACGCCCCGGTCACGACGGTCGGGGCAGAACCGGGGCGGCCGGGGGCGCCGCCCACTGTCGCCCGGCGGCCACGGCCGCGGCGACAGGGGCGGGCTTCATCCGGCACGTCTCGATCACCCGCCCATCGTGGGCCCTCGCCCGCCGCCTGCCAACCGCATTTCCGCAGACCGGGCTGGATGCCGGGCCGGACCTGGCTGTAGTGGCATCGGACCTGACCGGAGGCCACTGCTTTCGTGATCGAGCGCGAGCTTGGGAAGCGGAACGGGAACGGGAACGGGTCGAGCGCGGCACCCGGGGACCGGGTGCCGCGCTCGACGGGAAAGAACGTCAGACGTTGAAGCCGAGGGAGCGGAGCTGGTCGCGCCCCTCGTCAGTGATCTTGTCGGGCCCCCACGGCGGCAGCCAGACCCAGTTGATCCGGATGTCGTTCACCAGTCCCCCGCCGGGGCCGGTGGTCAGCGCCTGCCGGGCCTGGTCCTCGATCACGTCGGTCAGCGGGCAGGCCGCCGAGGTCAGCGTCATGTCCAGGGTGGCCACGTTGTCGTCGTCGACGTGCACGCCGTACACCAGGCCGAGGTCGACAACGTTGATGCCCAGCTCGGGGTCGACGACGTCCTTCATCGCCTCCTCGACGTCGGCGACGGCGGCCTTGCCGCCGGTGGCCGACAAAGCCGCGCCCTCGGTGGTCGGCGTCGCGGCGTCGGTCGCCACGGCGCCGGTTTCCGGCGTGCCGGCGGTCTGGTCAGAACTCATGCCTTCACCTCCGGGCTCACGCCCACCCCGGCGCGTGCCGTGGCGTCCTTGAACGCCATCCACGGCAGCAACGCGCACTTGACCCGGGCGGGATAGCGCGCGACGCCCGCGAACGCCACCCCGTCACCGAGCACGTCCTCGTCCGGCGTGACCTGGCCACGGCCGGACACCAACTCGACGAACGCCTCGTGCACGGCGAACGCCTCCCCCACACCCCGGCCGCGCAGCAGCTCGTGCAGCACGCTCGCCGACGCCTGGCTGATCGAGCAGCCCATGCCGTCGTACGAGATGTCGTGCAGCACGGTGCCGTCGGTGGCGACCCGGACGGTCACCTCGTCGCCGCAGGTCGGGTTGACGTGGTGCGCCTCGGCGACCCGGTCGGCCGGGTCGTCGGCGTCGCGCAGGCCACGGCCGTGGGGGCGCTTGTAGTGGTCCAGGATGATCTCCTGGTAGAGCTGGTCGAGCTGCATCAGTCGAACACCTTCCGCACCTGCTCCAGGCCACCCACCAGGGCGTCGATCTCGCCCGTGGTGGTGTACAGGTAGAACGAGGCCCGCGTCATGGCCGGCACGCCGAACCGGGTGCAGACCGGCTTCGCGCAGTGGTGCCCGACTCGCACCTGCACCCCGAGGGAGTCGAGCACCTGCCCGACGTCGTGCGGGTGGATGTCGCCGAGCGCGAACGAGATCGTCCCGCCCCGGCCCACCGGCACCGTCGGCCCGAAGATCCGCAGGCCGGGCACGGTGGCGAGGGCGTCCAGCGCGTACGCCGTCAGCTCCTTCTCGTGCCACTGGACCGCCCGCATGTCCAGGCCGGTGAGGTAGTCCACCGCCGCGCCGAGCGCCACCGCCTCGGCGATCGGCGGGGTGCCCGCCTCGAACCGGGCCGGCGGCGCGGCGAACGTCGACCGGGCCATGGTGACCGTCTCGATCATCGAGCCGCCACCGAACACCGGGGGCATCGCCGCGAGCAGTTCGCCGCGGCCCCACAGCACCCCGATGCCGGTGGGGCCGCACATCTTGTGCCCGGTGAAGACGATGAAGTCGGCGTCGAGGTCGACCACGTCGATCGGCAGGTGCGGCACCGACTGCGAGCAGTCCAGCAGCAGCAGCGCCCCCACCTCGCGGACCCGCGCGGTGATCCGGGCGGTGGCGTTGACCGTGCCGAGGATGTTCGACATGTGCACCAGCGAGACGATCTTCGTCCGCTCGGTGACCAGGTCGTCCAGCCCGGACTCGTCGAGCCGGCCGGCGTCGGTGACCGGGAACCAGCGCAGGGTCGCGCCGGTACGCTCGGCGAGGAGCTGCCACGGGACGATGTTCGAGTGGTGCTCCATCTCGGAGATGACGATCTCGTCGCCCGGACCGAGCCGGAACCTCGGGTCACCGTCGGCGCGCAGCGACGCGTTGGAGAACGCGTACGCCACGACGTTGATCGCCTCGGTCGAGTTCTTGACGAACACCACCTCGTCCACGCTCGGCGCGTTGACGAACCGGGCGATCTTCGCCCGTGCCCCCTCGTACGCCTCGGTCGCCTCGGTGCCCAGGGTGTGCACCGAACGCGACACGTTGGCGTTGTGCATCGCGTAGTGCTCGGCGAGCACGTCGAGCACCTGACGCGGCTTGTGCGAGGTGTTAGCGCTGTCCAGGTAGACCAGCCGGTGCCCGTTGACCTCCCGGTCGAGGATCGGGAAGTCCGCGCGCACCGCCGCCACGTCGAAGCGCGGCACGTCGTCGAACTGCGGCATGCCGGCCGGGATCGTCAGAGAGGACATCGCGGTCAGGCCCGTGCCGCGCCGGCCCCGGCGACGTACCGCTCGTAGCCCTCGTCCTCGAGCTTGTCGGCCAGTTCCGGGCCGCCCTGCTCGACGATCCGGCCGGCGACGAAGACGTGCACGAAGTCGGGCTTGATGTAGCGCAGGATCCGGGTGTAGTGGGTGATCAGCAGCAGGCCGGTGTCCCCGCTGTCGCGGACCCGGTTGACGCCCTCGCTGACCACGCGCAGGGCGTCGACGTCGAGGCCGGAGTCGGTCTCGTCGAGAATCGCCACCTTCGGCTTGAGCAGCTCCAGCTGCACGATCTCGTGCCGCTTCTTCTCGCCGCCGGAGAAGCCCTCGTTGACGTTGCGCTGGGCGAAGGCCGGGTCCATCTGGAGGCGCTCCATCGCGCCCCGCAGCTCGCCGCCCCAGGTGCGCAGCTTCGGCGCCTCGCCGTCGATCGCGGTCTTGGCGGTACGCAGGAAGTTGGCCACCGACACGCCGGGGACCTCGACCGGATACTGCATGGCCAGGAAGAGACCGGCGCGGGCCCGCTCGTCGACGGACATGGCCAGCACGTCGACGCCGTCGAGGGTCACGGAACCGCCGGTGATCTCGTACTTCGGGTGGCCGGCGATGGAGTACGCCAGAGTGGACTTGCCGGAGCCGTTGGGGCCCATGATCGCGTGGGTCTCCCCCGACCGGACGGTCAGGTCGACGCCGGACAGGATCGGCTTGAGCTCACCCTCGGGCAGCTTGACCGACACCTTCAGGTCGCGGATCTCCAGGGTGCTCATTATCGGGTCACTCCATTGCTCGGCATCGGGCGGCCGTCGTCGCCCACGGAAAGGTAGATGTCGCCGTCGCGGACTTCGACGGGGTAGACGGGAACGGGTTCGGTGGCGGGCAGTCCGGTCGGCTCGCCCGTCCGCAGGTCGAAACGGGAGCCGTGCAGCCAGCACTCCAGCGTGCAACCCTCGACCTCGCCCTCGGAGAGGGCCACGGAGGCGTGCGAGCACTCGTCGTACGCGGCGTAGAACTCGCCGTCCTCGCCGTGCACCAACGCGATCGGGATGCCGTCGACGTCGGCGCTGATCACGCTGCCCTTCGGTACGTCCTCGGTCGAACAGATCCTGATCATCAGGTGCCCGCCTTCGCGAGCCTGGCCTCGATGGCGTCGCCGAGCCGCTCGCGCAGCTCCTCGACCGGGATCTTGTTGATCAGCTCGGCGAAGAAGCCACGGACCACGAGGCGGCGGGCCTCGTTCTCCGGGATGCCCCGGGCCATCAGGTAGAAAAGCTGCTCGTCGTCGAAGCGGCCGGTCGCGCTCGCGTGCCCGGCGCCGGCGATCTCGCCGGTCTCGATCTCCAGGTTCGGCACGGAGTCGGCCCGGGCACCGTCGCTGAGCAGCAGGTTCCGGTTGATCTCGTACGTGTCGGTGCCGGTCGCCTCGGCGCGGATCAGCACGTCGCCCACCCAGACGGTGTGTGCGTCGGCGCCCTGCAACGCGCCCCGGTAGCCGACGTAGCTGCGGCAGTCGGGCACGTTGTGGTCGACGAGCTGGCGGTGCTCCAGGTGCTGACCGCCGTCGGCGAAGTAGAGGCCGTACAGCTCGGCCTCGCCGCCGCGGCCCGTGTACTCCACGGAGGTGTACTGCCGGACCAGGTCGCCACCGAGGCTGACCTGGACGTGCACGACCCTGGCGTCCCGACCCAGCCGGATCCGCAGGTGCTGGGCCTGCACCGCGTCGGCGGCCCAGTCGGCCACCGTGACCAGGGTCAGCCGCGCGCCGTCGCCCACGGAAACCTCGACGTTGTCGGCGAGGGTAGCCGAGCCGACGTGCTCCAGCACCAGGGTCACCTCGGCGAAGCGCCCCACGTCGACGAAGGTGTGCCCGAACGCGAGCCCTTCGGCGTCGTCGCCGACCACCCGCAGGCGCACCGGCTCGGCCACCACCGCGTCGCGGGCGACCTCGACCAGCAGCGCCTGCCCGGCCTCGCCGTACGCCAGCGCGCTGACCCGGTCGACCGGGGTGAGCACGCTGCCCACCCGGGGGTCGTCGGAGCCGATCCGGGAGGCGCTGACGCCGGCCGGCAGGTCGCCGTACTCGTGCCGGACCATGCCGGTGGCGGCCCGTGCCCCGCCGAGGCCGACCAGGCCGCGCAGGCGCTTGAGCGGGGTGAAGCGCCACTCCTCCTCCAGGCCCGTCAGGGCCGGGAAGTCGGCGACGTCGTACGAGCGGAGCGCCTGCGACTTGGTGCTGGGCGGCGCGGAAGCCTGGGTAGTCATCTCTTCCTTGGTCTGTTCTGCGATTGGTCGGAGGGCCATTCGGGCTGGTCGCGACGCGGCGCGACGGGTCCGGGCCGCGCGAGGGCCGGTCGGGTCAGCCGACCGCGCCCTCCATCTGGAGCTCGATCAGGCGGTTGAGCTCCAGGGCGTACTCCATCGGGAGCTCCTTGGCGACCGGCTCGATGAAACCGCGGACGATCATCGCCATCGCCTCGTCCTCGCTCAGACCCCGGCTCATCAGGTAGAAGAGCTGGTCGTCACTGATCTTGGAGACGGTCGCCTCGTGCCCCATCGACACGTCGTCCTCGCGGATGTCGACGTACGGGTAGGTGTCCGACCGGGAGATGGTGTCGACCAGCAGCGCGTCGCACTTGACCGTGCTCCGGCTGCTGTGCGAGCCCTCCAGCACCTGCACCAGGCCCCGGTACGAGGTACGACCACCGCCCCGGGCGATCGACTTGGAGATGATGGTGGAGGAGGTGTGCGGCGCGGCGTGCACCATCTTGGCGCCCGCGTCCTGGTGCTGCCCCTCGCCGGCCATGGCCACCGAGAGCACCTCGCCCTTGGCGTGCTCGCCGGTCATGTAGACCGCCGGGTACTTCATGGTGACCTTGGAGCCGATGTTGCCGTCGACCCACTCCATCGTCGCGCCCTCGTGACACACGGCGCGCTTGGTGACCAGGTTGTAGACGTTGTTCGACCAGTTCTGGATGGTCGTGTACCGGCACCGGGCGTTCTTCTTGACGATGATCTCCACGACCGCGCTGTGCAGCGAGTCGGACGAGTACAACGGCGCGGTGCAGCCCTCGACGTAGTGCACGTACGCGCCCTCGTCGACGATGATCAGCGTCCGCTCGAACTGGCCCATGTTCTCGGTGTTGATCCGGAAGTACGCCTGCAGCGGGATCTCCACGTGCACGCCCTTCGGCACGTAGATGAACGAGCCACCGGACCACACGGACGTGTTCAGCGCGGCGAACTTGTTGTCGCCGACCGGGATCACCGTGCCGAAGTACTCCTTGAAGACGTCCTCGTGCTCGCGCAGCGCGGTGTCGGTGTCCAGGAAGACGACGCCCTGCTCCTCAAGGTCCTCGCGGATCTTGTGGTAGACGACCTCGGACTCGTACTGTGCGGCGACGCCGGCGACCAACCGCTGCTTCTCCGCCTCGGGGATGCCCAGCCGGTCGTAGGTGTTCTTGATGTCCTCGGGCAGGTCCTCCCAGCTGGTGGCCTGCTTCTCGGTGGACCGGACGAAGTACTTGATGTTGTCGAAGTCGATCCCGGTGAGGTCGGCGCCCCACGCCGGCATCGGCTTGCGGCCGAACAGCCGAAGGCCCTTCAGGCGCAGGTCGAGCATCCAGGCCGGCTCGTTCTTCTTCGCCGAGATGTCCCGCACCACCGCCTCGCTGAGGCCGCGCTGGGCGGCGGCCCCGGCGACGTCGGAGTCGGCCCAGCCGTACTCGTACCGACCGAGGGCGGCGAGCTGCTCTTCCTGGGTCAGGGGCTGGACGATCTGCTCGGTCATCTATCTGTCCTCACAGTGGTGACGGTTCTACCGGACTGGGCACGCCCCGGCTGGGCGGGGATGTGCGTGGTGCACACCCCGTCGCCGTGCGCGATGGTGGCCAGGCGTTGCACGTGGGTGCCGACCAGGCGAGAGATCACCGCGGTCTCGGCCTCGCACAGCTGGGGGAACTCGGCGGCCACGTGCGCCACCGGGCAGTGGTGCTGGCAGAGCTGGCCGCCGGAGGCGATCGTGGACGCGTTTGCAGCGTAGCCCTCGGCGGTGAGCGCCCCGGCGAGCGCCTCGGCCCGCGCCAGGGGATCGTCGCCGGCGTCCTCCATGGCGGCGCGGCAGCGGTCCTCCAGGGCGGCGACCTGGTCGGCGGCGAACGCCTCCACCGCCACCGAGCCGCCGTTGCGGGAGATCCAGCGCAGCGCGGCGGTGGCGATGTTGTCGTAGTGGTGGGTGCCGCAGCGGCCCCGGGCCGCGTCGGTCAGCACGAAGACCTTCGCCGGGCGGCCCCGCCCCCGGCTGCCCCGGACGGTCTGCTCGCGGGCGACCACGTCACCGTCGGCGAGCATCGCGTCGAGGTGCCGGCGGATCGCCGCCGGGCTGAGGCCGAGCGCCGAGCCGAGCTGCGCGGCGGTGGTCGCCCCGCGCTCCAGCAGCAGCTGGGTGACCCGGTCCCGGGTCGACAGGTCGGTCGCGGTGGAACCGGCCACCGGCACCGCCGCGCCGGGCACCGGCCGGGCGCCCGTGGCCACGCCGGACGCGGGCGCCCCGGCGACCGGGGCGGTCGCCGGCTGCCGCCCGGAGAGCGCCGCCATGTTTTTCACAACGCCCACGTTACGTAATTCGCCCGGGGGCCGCAAACCCGGCAGCGGTGATCCGAACCACCGCAGCGTCGGAGTCACCCGATCGTGCTCCACTACGATGCGTAGGATTCGCTCCGTGAAGCGATCCGTCCGGTTCCCGGTCTCCACCGCCCTGCTGCGCCGCCTCGCGCTCGCCTCCATCATCGCGAACGTGGCCATCGTCGTCACCGGCGGGGCGGTCAGGCTGACCGCCTCCGGCCTCGGCTGCCCCACCTGGCCCCGGTGCACCGACGCGTCGTACACGCCGACCCCGGAGATGGGCGTGCACGGGGTGATCGAGTACGGCAACCGGCTGCTCACCTTCGCCGTCGGCCTCGTCGCCCTCGCCGTGGTGGTGGGGGTACTGCTGCACGGCACCCGGCGGCGAGCCCTGCTGCCGCTCGCGGTCGCGGTGCTGTTCGGCATCCCGTTGCAGGCCGTGATCGGGGGGATCACCGTGCTGACCAACCTCAACCCGTGGGTGGTCGGGCTGCACTTCCTCGCCTCGATGGTGGTGATCGCGGTCGCGTACGCGCTCTGGCGGCGCATCGACGAGCCGGACGGCCCCGTGGTGCCCACCGTGCCGGGGCCGCTGCGCGCGCTGGCGCTGGTCACCACCATCGTCAGCGTCGCGGTGCTGGTGATCGGCACCTGGGTCACCGGCAGCGGCCCGCACGCGGGCGACCACGGCGCGGCCCGCAACGGCCTCGACCCGGAGTCGATCTCCCAGGTGCACGCCGACGGGGTGTTCCTGCTGATCGGGCTGTCGGTGGCGCTGGTCTTCGCGTTCCGAGCGGTCGGTGCCCGGCGGGCGGAGCGGGCCGCCGGAGTGCTGGTCGCCGTGGAGCTGGGGCAGGGCGTGATCGGCTTCGTGCAGTACTTCACCCACCTGCCCGTGATGCTGGTCGGCGCGCACATGCTCGGGTCGTGCCTGGTCCTGCTGGCCACCCTCGCGGCGCTGTGGTCGACCCGGGAACGCCGGCCGGTCGGGGTGGCCCCGGCAGCCCCGACGCCGGTGGCCACGCAGTCGGCCACGGTCCCCGTCCCGGTCAACGCCTGACCGCGTCGCCCACCGGGCGACGACGCCGGCTCAGCGGCAGGTGGCGACGCCGGCTCAGCTAGGGCGGCCCAGGTGGGCGACGACGGCGGCGGCGAGGCGGTCGGGGGCACCGTCGGCGTACCCGATGAACAGCGACGGCTCGGTCAGCTCCAGCTCGACCAGGACGGGCATGCCGTCCGGGCCCGGAATCAGGTCCACCCGGGCGTAGAGCAGCCGCCGCGCGCCGCCCGGGACCGCCGCGAGGACCCGCTCGGCGACGGCGAATTGGTTCGCAGTCGGCGTGCGGGGGCTGATCTCCTCGGCTTTGTACAGCCCGTCGGGGCCGAGGTCGGGGCCGACGAGTATCGGGCCCTTGCGGATCGCGTGGCTGAAGGCGAGCCCGTCCGGGCCGGCCAGGTAGAGCAGGCCGGTCTCCCCGGCGGTGTCCACCGCCGTCAGGTAGGGCTGGACCATGGCGAGCCGGCCCGCGTCCGACAGCCGGCGCAGGTGGGCCGCCGCCAGCTCGCGATGTTCCGGGTCGGCGAGGTCGTACCGGCCGGTGTCCTGGCTGCCGACGCTGACCGCCGGCTTGATCACGTACTCGCCGTGGGTGGCGGGCGGCGTCCACGGCTGCCCCGGCGGCACCCAGCCGGTGGGCACGGTGGGCACCCCGACGGCCGACAGCTCGTCGAGGTAGCGCTTGTCGGTGTTCCAGCGCACCACGTCGGCGGGGTTGACCAGCCGGGGGACGGTGGCGGCCCAGGCGACGAACTCGTCGCGGCGCAGCGCGTAGTCCCATGGCGAGCGGAGCACGACCAGGTCGTACGCGGCCCAGTCGACCGTCGGGTCGTCCCAGGCTGCGACGGTGACCGCGACCCCCCGCCCGGTCAGCGGGGCCAGCAACAGCCGGTCGTCGGCCTCCAGGTCGGGCAGTTCGGCGCACGTGACGACAGCGACCCGGGGTTCCCCCCGGGTCGACTGGCCGTGGTCGGTCAAGGTATCGGTCAACGGGCCATCGTGCGCCGGGCCATCGACCGCCAGAGGTCGTTGCTCGGACGCATCTGGTCCATCAGTTCGCGCTCCCAGGCGTTCTCGACGGTGACTCCCGCCTTGGCGCACGCCTCGCGCGCGACGACGGTGTCGTCCGCGAACTGGTCGCCCCAGGTCCCGTCGGAACCGACGAGGACGATGCGCGCACCGCGCTTGCCGACGTACTCGATGACCGCCTTCGCCCCACCGTGCCCGGCGGCGAACGACTTGATGCCCGCGACCAGGCCGTTGGGGGTCTGGTCGGCGACGGTCTGCTGAGCCGTCAGCGTCGTATCGGAACCATCTGCCATGACGCGAAGCCTAAGCAGAGTTCCATCCCGAGGTGCGAGAACCATGAACTATTTGTGATACCGATTACGCGGGGGTTTAAGGAGAGCCGCAGGTAGTTTGCCCGTTTATATGGGGACTTTGGATACCAAATCGGCTCGGCAAAGTTACACGATCGTCACAAGTTGCGCGCGCCCGAGCCAAGTCCGGAATGTCGCCCTGAATGGGTGGGTCAGACCAGTGCGTCGACGGCGACGGCCGCGAACAGGATGGTCAGGTAGACGTACGACCAGTGGAACAGCCGCATCGGCCGGACCGCCCCGCCCCGGGCCACCTGGCGGCACAGCTTGTGCGCCTCGTACACGAAGACCCCGCCCGCCAGCAGCGCGGTGACACCGTAGATCGCGCTCATCCCGAGCGGCCAGACCGCCAGCGAGGAGAGCAGGGTCAGCCAGGCGAAGCCGATGATCTCGGCGTTGACCCGGCGAGACGAGGCGACCACCGGCAGCATCGGGATGCCGGCGCGGGCGTAGTCGGCCTTGTACTTCATCGCGAGGGGGTAGAAGTGCGGCATCTGCCAGAAGAACACCACCGCGAACAGCGCCCACGCCGCCGGGGCCAGCGAGCCGGTCACCGCGGCCCAGCCGATCAGCACCGGCGCGGCCCCACACGCGCCGCCCCAGAAGGTGTTCTGCGGCGTGGTCCGCTTCAGCCAGAGCGTGTAGACCAGGTCGTAGTAGGCGATCGCGGCCAGGGTCAGCCCCGCGGCCAGCATGTTGGTGAACAGCGCCAGCAGGGTCACCGAGACCGCCGCGAGCGCCAGGCCGAAGACCAGCGCGTTGCGCGGCGACACCGTGTGCGTCGGCAGCGGGCGCCGCTTGGTGCGCCGCATGAGCTGGTCGATGTCGCGGTCGATGTAGCAGTTGAGCACGCTGGCCGCGCCGGCGGCGAGCGAGCCGCCCACCAGCACCACCGCCATGAGCCACAGCGACGGCAGCCCGCCCTCGGCGAGCATCATCGCCGGGACCGTGGTCACCAGCAGCAGCTCCACGATGCGCGGCTTGGTCAGCGCGACGTACGCCGAGACCACCGCCCGGACGTCCCGCCGGGGCACCGCGGGCGCCCCGGTCACCGTGCGCACCGGCGGCTGCCCGGCAGAGTTGCTGACGGGGCGCTCGGTGATCATGCTCACGGATTGCCACCTTCCGGCGTCGGCAGGGGGAGTCGGGGCGGTCGGACCCGTCGGGCCCACATACCGTGCCCACACACTACGCGTCGTCGTTTTGGCTGCCCGCGCGACCCGACCACGGTGCGGACCGTCACACCCCCGGTTGAACGACCCAGGCCACGTGCCGCGTAAGAAGACCATGCAGAAGATCCGGAGGCGGGGGTTTACCCGCGCTCGATAGGGTCGTCTGAGAGGGTTCCGCCCAACTGCCGAGGAGCACAACCATCGTGGCTGCCAACCGACCCGAGCAACCCGCACTCAACTGGTCCGACCTCGACCGCCGGGCCGTGGATCTCGTCCGCGTGCTGGCCATGGACGCCGTGGAGAAATCCGGTAACGGCCACCCCGGCACCGCGATGAGCCTCGCGCCCGCGGCGTACCTCCTCTTCAACCGGGTGATGCGGCACAACCCGGCCGACCCGAACTGGCCGGGCCGGGACCGGTTCGTGCTCTCCGCCGGCCACTCCAGCCTGACCCTCTACATCCAGCTCTTCCTCTCCGGCTACCCGCTGGCCCTGGACGACCTCAAGTCGCTGCGGCAGTGGGGCTCGCTCACCCCGGGCCACCCCGAGCACGGGCACACCCCGGGCGTGGAGACCACCACCGGCCCGCTCGGGCAGGGCCTGGGCAACGCCGTCGGCATGGCCATGGCGGCCCGCCGCGAGCGCGGCCTGTTCGACCCGGAGACCGAGCCCGGCGCGTCGGTCTTCGACCACGACGTGTGGTGCATCGCCTCAGACGGTGACATCGAGGAGGGCATCAGCCACGAGGCCAGCGCCCTGGCCGGGCACCAGCAGCTGGGCAACCTCTGCGTGATCTACGACGACAACGAGATCTCGATCGAGGACGACACCCGCATCGCCAAGAGCGAGGACGTCGCGGCCCGCTACGAGGCGTACGGCTGGCATGTGCAGACCGTCGACTGGCGCACCGGCGACGCCGACCAGGGCGACTACCACGAGGACGTCGAGGCCCTGCACCGGGCGCTGCTGGCGGCGAAGGCCGAAACCGGTCGCCCCTCCTTCGTCGCGCTGCGCACCATCATCGGCTGGCCCGCGCCGAACAAGAAGAACACCGGCAAGATCCACGGCTCGGCGCTGGGTGCGACCGAGGTGGCCGCCACCAAGGAGCTCCTGGGCTTCGACCCGGCGCAGAGCTTCCAGGTCGACGAGGACGTCCTCGGTCACGCCCGCCGGGTCCTGGAGCGCGGCGCGGCGACGCAGCAGGAGTGGGAGCGGGCGTACGAGGGCTGGGCGAAGGCCAACCCGGAGCGCAAGGCGCTGTGGGACCGGATGTCGCAGCGGGTCCTCCCGGAGGGCTGGACCGAGGCGCTGCCGACCTTCCCCGCCGACGCCAAGGGCGTGGCCACCCGGGCCGCGTCCGGCAAGGTGCTGGAGGCCCTCGCCCCGGTGCTGCCGGAGCTGTGGGGTGGCTCGGCCGACCTGGCCGAGAGCAACAACACCACCATGAAGGGCGAGCCGTCGTTCGTCCCGGCGGTGCACGCGACCAAGGACTTCCCGGGCCACGAGTACGGCCGCACCCTGCACTTCGGCATCCGCGAGCACGCCATGGGCGCGATCCTCAACGGCATCGCCCTGCACGGCGGGACCCGCCCGTACGGCGGCACGTTCCTGGTGTTCAGCGACTACATGCGCCCGTCGGTGCGGCTCGCCGCGCTGATGAAGCTGCCGGTGGTCTACGTCTGGACGCACGACTCGATCGGCCTCGGCGAGGACGGCCCGACCCACCAGCCGGTGGAGCACCTGACCGCGCTGCGCGCCATCCCCGGCCTGGACGTGGTCCGCCCGGCCGACGCCAACGAGACCGCCTGGGCCTGGCGGCAGGCCCTGGAGCACACCGACCGGCCGACCGCGCTGGCGCTGAGCCGGCAGGCCCTGCCGACGCTGGACCGGTCGACCCTGGCCGGTGCCGAGGGCGTCGCCAAGGGCGGCTACGTGCTGGCCGAGGCGTCCAACGGCAAGCCGCAGGTCATCATCATCGGCACCGGCTCGGAGGTGCAGCTCTGCCTCACCGCGCGGGAGCGGCTGGAGGCCGACGGCACCCCCACCCGGGTGGTGTCGATGCCCTGCCAGGAGTGGTTCTACGAGCAGAACGAGGCGTACCGGGAGTCGGTGCTGCCGCGCGGGGTAAAGGCCCGGGTGAGCGTGGAGGCGGGCATCGCGATGTCCTGGCGGGGGGTCGTCGGCGACTCCGGCGAGAGCGTCAGCATCGAGCACTACGGCGCGAGCGCCCCGCACACCGTGCTCTTCGAGCAGTTCGGCTTCAACCCCGACCGGATCGTGGCCGCCGCGCACGCGGCACTCACCCGGGTGGGCGACATCACCGGTTTCACGACCGGCAACTGAAGGGGAGCGAGGACGACATGACGGACAGGCTCAGCGAACTCACCGCCGCCGGGGTGGCGGTCTGGCTGGACGATCTCTCCCGGGTACGGCTGAGCTCCGGCGGGCTGGACCAGCTCCGCCGGGAGCAGCACGTGGTTGGGGTCACCACCAACCCGACGATCTTCGCCAAGGCGCTCGCCGACGCCGACACCTACGACTGGCAACTGCGTGACCTCGCCATCCGTGGGGTGGAGGTGGAGGAGGCGGTGCGCATGCTCACCACGTACGACGTGCGGTGGGCGTGCGACGTGATGCGCCCGTCGTACGACGGCAGCCAGGGCGTCGACGGCCGGGTCTCCATCGAGGTGGACCCGCGGCTGGCGCACGAGACGGAGAAGACGGTCGCCGAGGCCAAGGCCCTGTGGTGGCTGGTCGACCGACCGAACCTCTACATCAAGATCCCGGCCACCGAGGCGGGCCTGCCGGCGATCACCGCGACCCTGGCCGAGGGGATAAGCGTCAACGTGACGCTGATCTTCGGCCTGGACCGCTACTCGCAGGTGATGGAGGCGTTCCTCGCCGGCCTGGAGCAGGCGAAGGCCAACGGCCACGACCTGTCGAAGATCGGCTCGGTGGCGTCGTTCTTCGTCTCCCGCGTCGACAGCGAGGTCGACAAGCGGCTGGAGAAGATCGGCTCCGACGAGGCCAAGACGCTGCGCGGCAAGGCCGCAGTGGCCAACGCCCAGCTCGCGTACGAGCGCTACGGCGAGGTGTTCTCCTCCGACCGGTGGCAGGCCCTCGCCGACGCCGGGGCGCACCCGCAGCGCCCGCTGTGGGCGTCCACCTCCACGAAGAACCCGGACTACCGGGACGTCATCTACGTCGAGGAGCTGATCGCCCCCGGCACGGTCAACACGATGCCGGAGTCGGTGATCCACGCGTACGCCGACCACGGCGAGACGCGCGGGGACACCATCACCGGCGCGTACGACGCGGCACGGAGGGTCTTCGCGGACCTGGAGTCGGTCGGCGTCGACATGTCCGACGTGATCGCCGTCCTGGAGCAGGAGGGCGTGGAGAAGTTCGAGGCAAGCTGGCAGGAACTGCTCGACGGGGTGCGCAGGTCGCTCGCCGCGGCGGGCCAGGGCACCGGACGGCCCGGCCAGGCCGCCCAGGGCAACGCGGACGCGGCCCAGAAGGCGGGGGGCAACGCGTGACCGACGGTTGCGGGGAGGCCCCGGGGCACCGCCCCGGGGCGCCCCGCGCCGTCGGCCCGTCCTCCTCGGGTCGCGCCGCCGGCTGCCCGCCGTCTCGCACGGCCGGCCGGCCGTCGCCGGGTCGCGCCGCCGGCCGGTCCTCTTCGGGCCGGTGGCGGGCCGAGCGCCAGCACGGGGTGGCGACGTGAGCGACCCGGTCGGCGGCCTGGCGGACGCGTCCGCCGGGTTGGTCGTGCACGGGGCGGACGTGGTGGACCGGTCCGCGCCGGCGTCCACCCGGGACGCCCTGGTCGCCCGGCGCGTGCCGGCGCGGCTGGCGGCGAAGGACCCGACGCTGTGGGGTCCGGCGGCCGAGGCGGAGGCGAGGGCCCGGCTCGGCTGGCTGGACACCCACCGGCGCAGCCTGGAGTTGCTGCCGCAGCTCGCCGAGCTGACCGCCGAGCTGGCGGACCTGGACCACGTGGTGCTAGCCGGGATGGGCGGTTCCTCGCTGGCCGCCGAGGTGATCGCCCGGACCCTGGGCCGGCCGCTGACGGTGCTCGACACCACTGACCCGGGCCAGGTCCGCCGGGCGCTGGCCTATCGGCTCGACCGCACGGTGGTGGTGCTGGCCAGCAAGTCCGGCAGCACCGTGGAGACCGACAGCCACTGGCGGGTCTACCGGCAGGCGTTCCGCGACGCCGGGATGACCGAGGCGGAGGCCGGCCGGCACTTCGTGGTGGTCACCGACCCGGGTTCCCCGCTGGGGGCGGTGGCCGCCGGGCTGGGCGCGATCACCGTGCCCGCCGACCCGGAGGTGGGCGGCCGGTACTCGGCGCTCACCGCGTTCGGGCTGGTGCCGACGGCGCTGGCCGGCGTGGAGGTGACCGAACTGCTGGAGGAGGCCGAGGCGCTCGCCGGAACGCTGGGCCGCGACCGCGACAACCCCGGGCTGGCCCTCGGCGCCGCCCTCGGTGCGGCGGCCACCTGCGGCCGGGACAAGGTGGCCCTCGTGCCCGACGGCACGGGGCTCGAAGGTCTCGGCGACTGGATCGAGCAGCTCCTCGCCGAGTCGACCGGGAAGGCGGGGCTCGGCGTGCTGCCGGTCCCGCTGGAGTCCCCCGCCGCGCCCGGCGGCCTGGGCCCCGACGTGCTCACCGTGAGCTACGGCGGGTCGCTGGCCCCCGGCGCGGTGCCCGGCGGGGGCCGCGCGCCCGACGTGGCGGTCAACGGTTCGCTCGGCGCCCAGTTCCTGACCTGGGAGTACGCCACGGCGATCGTCGGCGCGGTGCTCGAGGTGAACCCGTTCGACCAACCGAACGTCGCCGAGAGCAAGGAGAACACCGTCCGGCTGCTCGCCTCGGGCGTACCGGCGCGGGCACCGTCGTCGACCGAGGGCGCGATCGAGGTGTACGCCCCGGCGGGCACCCCGGTCGACGTTGCCGGCGCGCTGCGCCACCTGGCCCGCGGCATCGACGACGGGGGATACCTGGCGGTCATGGCATACCTGGACCGGCTCGGCGACGCCGCCGTCGCGCGGCTTCGGCCGCTGCTGGCGAACGTCACCGACCGGCCGGTGACCTTCGGCTGGGGGCCGCGTTTCCTGCACTCCACCGGCCAGTACCACAAGGGTGGCCCAAGGGTAGGGAGTTTCCTCCAGTTGACCGGTACGGTCGATGATGATCTGCCGGTGCCCGGGAAGCCGTACTCCTTCGGAGGGCTCCAGGCCGCACAGGCCGCCGGCGATCGGCAGGCCCTGACCGACCGGGGCCGCCCGGTGCTGCGGCTGCACCTGACCGACCGGTCGGCAGGGGTGGCCCAGCTACTCGACGCGGCCCGGCAACTGTGAACGTGACGATGGATGCTGTGAACCAGCGAAGCGAGGAGGCACCGTGAGTGCGAGGAGTGAGCCGATCTTGCGAGCCCCGCAGTCGCGAACCGAGGTGACCCCGTGAGTGCGAGGAGTGAGCCGATCTTGCGAGCCCCGCAGTCGCGAACCGAGGTGACCCCGTGAGTGCGAGGAGTGAGCCGATTTTGCGAACCCCGCAGTCGCGAACCGAGGTGGCCCGGTGAACCCGCTGCGTGACACACAGGACCGGCGGCTGCCGCGGATCCCGGAGCCCTGCGCTCTGGTGATCTTCGGCGTGACCGGTGACCTGGCGCGGAAGAAGCTGCTTCCGGCCGTCTACGACCTGGCGAACCGGGGGCTGCTGCCGCCCGGTTTCGTGGTGCTGGGCTTCGCCCGGCGCGACTGGTGCGACGGCGACTTCGAGTCGCTGGCCCACGACGCGGCGAAGGAACACTCCCGGACACCGTGGCGGGAGGAGGTCTGGGGCCGGCTGGCCGGCAACATCAAGTTCGTCGGCGGCTCGTTCGACGACGACGCGGCGTTCGACCGGCTCACCCAGACACTGAACGACCTGCGCGGCAGCCACGGCATCCACGGCAACGCGGCGTTCTACTTCTCGATCCCACCGGCGGCGTTCCCCGTGGTGCTCAAGCAACTCGCCCGCACCGGGATGGCCGACAACGAGAAGTGCGGCGGCTGGCGCCGGGTGGTGGTGGAGAAACCGTTCGGGCACGACCTGGCGTCGGCGAAGGAACTCAACGACCTGGTCGACGACGTCTTCACCCGGCAGGACGTCTTCCGGATCGACCACTACCTGGGCAAGGAAACCGTCCAGAACATCCTTGCCCTGCGGTTCGCCAACAGCCTGTTCGAGCCGCTGTGGAACTCCAAGTACGTCGACTCGGTGCAGATCACGATGGCCGAGGACGTCGGCATCGGCAGCCGGGCCGGCTTCTACGACTCGGTCGGCACGGCCCGCGACGTGCTCCAGAACCACCTGCTCCAGCTCTTGGCGCTGGTGGCGATGGAGGAGCCGACCAGCTTCGACGCCGACGAGATCCGGGCAGAGAAGCTGAAGGTGCTCAAGGCGATCACCCTGCCGAAGGACGTCTCGCGGGGCACCGTGCGCGGCCAGTACCTGCCCGGCTGGGTGGGCGGCCAGCGGGCCGTCGGCTACCTCGACGAGGACGGCGTGCCGGCGGACTCGACCACCGAGACGTACGTGGCCGTGGAGCTGGGCATCCAGAACCGGCGCTGGGCCGGGGTGCCGTTCTACATCCGGGCCGGCAAGCGGTTGCCCCGACGGGTCACCGAGGTCGCCATCATGTTCAAGAAGGCCCCGCACCTGCCGTTCAACCCGGCCGACATGGAGATGCTGGGCAACAACCAACTCGTCATCCGGGTGCAGCCCGACGAGGGCGTGGTGCTCAAGTTCGGCTCCAAGGTGCCGGGCACCACGATGGAGGTCCGCGACATCGCGATGGACTTCCAGTACGGCGAGGCGTTCACCGAGTCCAGCCCCGAGGCGTACGAGCGGCTGGTGCTGGACGTGCTGATCGGCGACCGTACCCTCTTCCCGGACGCCGCCGAGGTCGAGCAGAGTTGGGCGGTGGTGGACCCGCTGGAGCACGCCTGGGAGGGCACGAAGCCGGAGCCGTACCGGTCCGGCGAGTGGGGTCCCCGGGCCGCCGACGAGATGCTGGCCCGCGAGGGCCGGGCTTGGAGAAGAGCATGATCGGGCTGTGGGACACCACCGGCAACGAGGTGGTCAAGGCGCTCGCCGCCGAGCGGCGCAGCGCGGGCGGGGTGGCCAGCGGCATGGCGCTCACCCTGATCGTGGTGGTCGACGAGAAGCGGGTCCGCGAGGCGGAGGCGGCGGCGACCATCGCCGCCGCCGCCCACCCGTGCCGGCTGCTCGTGGTGGTCCGCTCCGACGTCGAGCGGGACCGCAACCGGCTGGACGCCGAGATCGTCGTCGGCGGCCGGCTCGGCCCGTGCGAGGCCGTCGTCACCCGGATGTACGGCCGGCTGGCGCTGCACGCCGAGTCGGTGGTGATGCCGCTGCTGGTGCCGGACGTGCCCGTCGTGACGTGGTGGCACGGCGAGCCGCCGACGGAGATCGCGACGGATTTCCTCGGCGTGGTCGCCGACCGGCGGATCACCGACTCGGCGCAGGCCGGCGACCCGATCGCGGCGCTGCGGCAGCGCGCCCACGACTACGCGCCGGGCGACACGGACCTGGCGTGGACCCGGATCACCCCGTGGCGCACGCTGGTCACCGGCGCGTTCGACACCACCGAGGCACGGGTCACCGAGGCCCGGGTGGTGGCGCCGCCGACCGACCCGACGGCGGCGCTGATGTGCGGCTGGCTGAACAGCCGGCTCGGCATCGACACGCGCTGGGAGCCCGCGCCGGAGGCCCCCCGGATGCGGGAGGTGCAGCTGAACTGCGCCAACGGCGACGTGCTGACCCTCAGTCGGGACGACAGCGTGGCGACCTTCCGGCGTACCGGGCAGGACGACCGGCAGTTGCCGCTGGTCCGCCGGCCGCTCGGCGACGAGCTGGCCGAGGAGCTGCGCCGGCTGGACGCCGACCAGGTCTACGCCGAGGCGCTGGGGGCGATGGCCGGCATCCGGGGGTTGCAGCAGCGTCCCGCCCAGCGGGTGCACGTCTGGAAGGACCCGGCGACGGCGAAACGGGCCGAGGCGGGGATCACCGCCCACGCCGGCACGAGCAGCAACGAGTGACGGTGGGTCCCGGGCTGGCCGTCGTGGCCGGCCCGGGGTCGCGCCGCCGCAGGGGCGACGGACGGCCCGTCCGGCCCGAGGGCACGACGGACCGCGAGGGCGGTCGGGAGGCGAAGGCAGAACAGATGAGTGAGGCGAGTGTCGCCGTCCATGCCAATGCCGACCTGCTGGCGCAGGCGGTGGCGGTCCGGTTGGTGGTGAGGCTGCTCGACGCGCAGGCGGAGCGGGGCCAGGCGTCGGTGGTGCTGACCGGCGGGCGGATCGCCGCCGCCGTCTACCGTGCGGTGGCCGCGCTGCCGGCCCGGGACGCGGTCGACTGGTCCCGCGTCGACGTCTGGTGGGGCGACGAGCGGTTCCTACCCGCCGGCGACCCGGAGCGCAACGAGACGCAGGCCCGCGCGGCGTTGCTGGACGCGGTGCCGCTGGAACCGGCCCGGGTGCACCCGATGCCGGCGTCCGACGGCCCGGCCGGGGACGACCCGGAGACGGCCGCCGCCGGGTACGCCGCCGAGCTGGCCCGCGCGGCCCGCCCGGGGCATGCGGCGCTCCCCCATTTCGACGTGCTGATGCTGGGGGTGGGCGAGGACGGGCACGTGGCCTCGGTCTTCCCCGAGCACCCGGTGCACCACGACACCCGGCCGGTGAGCGCCGTGCGGGGCAGCCCCAAGCCGCCGCCGGTGCGCACCACGCTGACCCTCCCGACGATCAACACGGCCGAGGAGGTCTGGTTGATCGCCAGCGGCGCGGACAAGGCCCGCGCGGTGGGCATGGCGCTGGCCGGGGCCGGCCCGGTGCAGCTCCCGGCGGCCGGGGCGCAGGGCGTCAGCCGCACCCTGTGGCTGTTGGACCGGGCGGCGGCAGCCGACGTGCCGCCCCGCCTGCGCAGCCTCCGCTGAACGGTGCAAGCAGGGCCCCCCTGTTAACGCTTTCGGTATAGCAGGGGGCCCCTGCTAACGCGCCCCGGGGCGCACGGTCAGGAGCCGCCACGGCGGCGGCGTAGGGCGGCCAGCGCCTCGGCCAGCAGCGCCTCCCCCTGCTCGGGGGTGCGCCGCTCCTTCACGTACGCCAGGTGGGTCTTGTAGGGCTCGGGGCGGGCCCGGCCCGGCGGGTCCGCCCGGTCCTGTCCGGCCGGGAGCCCGCAGCGCGGGCAGTCCCACAGCGACGGCGGCACCGCGTCCGCCGCAATGGGCACATCGACCCGGTGGTCGTTGCGGCACCAGTAGCTGACCGGCCGGCGCGGGGCCGGCACGTGCCGCTCGCTGAAGCGCTCCGGCCCTGACCCGATCCGGGTGCCCCGGATGACGTTGCCACTCGTCACGGCTGCTCGCTCCTGTCGTCGGAGGGGACCGCCGCGGGCGGGCGGCGGCGACGCGGGTGCAGCAAAGACAACTGCGCGCGGCCCGTCGGTGACGGACCGCGCGCAGATTGTACGACTCGGCGGCTCGCTCTCAGGCCCCGCCGGCCCCGCTGCCGACCTGGAGGCGCAACCAGAGCCCCAGCCCGACGATGCAGGCGAACCAGACGATGCCCACCAGGACCGTGTAGCGGTCGAGGTTCTTCTCGGCCACGGAGGAGCCGGCAAGGCTGGAGCTGACCCCGCCGCCGAACATGCTCGACATCCCGCCGCCCTTGCCTCGGTGCAGCAGGATCAGCATGGTGAGCATGATGCTCGTGATCGTCAGCAACACGATCAACGTGTATGCGAACCAGATCGGCATGGCTGGGGTCAGTCCTCTCGTAGCGATCCTCGCCCGGACAGGTCGGGCACTGCGGCACCGGCCGGTGGACGGGCGGAGTCAAGGATAGCGAGCCTTCAGCGGCTGATGTGCTCCGGGAACCGGCAGATCTTCGCGAATTCCTCGGCGTCCAGGCTCGCGCCGCCGACCAGGGCACCGTCCACGTCCGGCTGGGCCATGATCGAGGCGACGTTCGAGGACTTCACCGACCCGCCGTAGAGGATCCGGACCTGGTCCGCGGTCGCCTGGTCGTAGGCTTCGACGAGCCGCTTGCGGACCTCCCCGCACACCTCCTGGGCGTCCTCCGGGGTGGCGGTCTTGCCCGTCCCGATCGCCCAGACCGGCTCGTACGCCACGACGACCTTGGTGACCTGCTCCGGGGTCAGCCCCCGCAGCGCGCCGTCGAGCTGGTCGCAGCAGTGCGGCACGTGCCGCAACTGCTCGCGGACCTCCAGGCCCTCGCCGATGCACAGGATCGGGGTGAGCCCGTGGGCCAGAGCGGCGGTCACCTTGTCGTTGACCAGCGCGTCGTCCTCGTGGTGGTACTGCCGCCGCTCGGAGTGGCCGACCACCACGTACGTGCAGCCGAGCTTCGCCAGCATCGCCCCGGAGATGTCCCCGGTGTACGCGCCCGACGGGTACGGCGACAGGTCCTGCCCGCCGTAGCCGATCAGCAGCTTGTCGCCGTCCACCGCGGTCTGCACGGTGCGCAGGTCGGTGAAGGGCGGCAGCACCACGCACTCGACGTCGGTGAGCTGCTGCTCGGTGAGGCTCGCGGCCAGCTTCTGCACCAGCAGGTTGGCCTCGAAGTGGTTGAGGTTCATCTTCCAGTTGCCGGCCATCAGCGGCCGGCGGGTGATCGCCGCCATCAGTCCTCCAACGCCGCGATGCCGGGAAGGGTCTTGCCCTCCAGGTATTCCAGGGACGCGCCGCCGCCGGTGGAGATGTGCCCGAACGACGACTCGTCCAGCCCGAGGGCACGGACCGCCGCTGCGCTGTCGCCGCCGCCGACCACGCTGAACGCGCCGGACTTGGTGATCGCCTCGGCGACGCCCCGGGTGCCGTTGGCGAACGCCGCCATCTCGAACACGCCCATCGGGCCGTTCCAAAAGATCGTCTTCGCGTCGGCGAGCGCGGCGGCGAAGACGGCCACCGTCTCCGGGCCGATGTCCAGCCCGAGCCGGTGACTCGGGATGCCGTCGGCGCGGACCGTGTCGTGGGCCGCGTCGGGGGCGAAGGCGTCCGCCACCACCACGTCGACCGGGAGCACGATCTTGCCGTCGGCGCGCTCCAGCAGGCCGCGGCAGGTGTCGACCATCTCCTCCTCCAGCAGCGAGGTGCCCACCTCGTGGCCCTGGGCCTTGAGGAACGTGAAGCACATCCCGCCGCCGATGAGCAGCCGGTCGACCTTCGGCAGCAGCGCCTCGATCACCGCGAGCTTGTCGGAGACCTTCGAGCCGCCGAGCACCACCACGTACGGGCGCTCCGGCTCCCCGGTGAGCCGGGCCAGCACCTCCACCTCGCGCAGCACCAGCCGGCCGGCGACGTGCGGCAGCCGGGCCGGCACGTCGAAGACGCTGGCGTGCTTGCGGTGCACCGCGCCGAACGCGTCATCGACGTACGCCTCGCCGAGGGCGGCGAGCTGGTCGGCGAACGCGCCCCGCTCGGTGTCGTCCTTGCTGGTCTCACCCTTGTTGAAGCGCAGGTTCTCCAGCAGGGCGACCTCGCCGTCGGCGAGGGCGTCGACCGTGGACCGGGCCGACTCGCCGACCGTGTCCTCGGCGAACCGGACCTGCGCGCCGAGCAGCTCGCCGAGGCGGGCCGCGACCGGGCGGAGGCTGAACTTCGGGTCGGGCGCGCCCTTCGGGCGGCCCAGGTGCGAGAAGACCGCGACCTTGGCGCCGGCCGCCGTCAGGGCGGTCAGCGTGGGCAGCACCGCGCGGATGCGGCCGTCGTCGGTGATCGCCCCGGTCTGCTTGTCGAGCGGGACGTTCAGGTCGGCGCGCACGAGCACGCGCCGACCCGACACCCCCTCGGCGAGCAGGTCGTCGAGGTTGCGGATGGTCACAGCGACTGACCCACCAGCTTGACCAGGTCCACCAGACGGTTCGAGTAGCCCCACTCGTTGTCGTACCAGCCGACGACCTTGACCTGGTTGCCGATGACCTTGGTCAGCGGCGCGTCGAAGATGCACGACGCCGGGTCGGTGACGATGTCGGCGGAGACGATCGGGTCCTCGTTGTAGACCAGGACGCCCTTGAGCGGGCCCTCGGCGGCGGCCTTCAGCGCGGCGTTGACCTCGTCCACCGAGGTCTCCCGGCCCACCTCGACGGTGAGGTCGGTGGCCGAGCCGGTGGGGATCGGCACCCGCAGCGCGTACCCGTCGAGCTTGCCCTTCAGCTCCGGCAGCACCAGGCCGATGGCCTTCGCGGCGCCGGTGGAGGTCGGGACGATGTTCAGCGCGGCGGCCCGGGCGCGGCGCAGGTCCTTGTGCGGCGCGTCCTGGAGGTTCTGGTCCTGGGTGTACGCGTGGATCGTGGTCATCAGGCCCTTGGTGATGCCGAACGTGTCGTGCAGCACCTTCGCCATCGGGGCCAGGCAGTTGGTGGTGCAGGAGGCGTTCGAGATGATCGTGTGCTTGGCCGGGTCGTACTGGTCGTGGTTGACGCCCATCACGACCGTGACGTCCTCGTTCTTCGCCGGGGCGGAGATGATGACCTTCTTGGCCCCGCCGTCGACGTGCGCCCTCGCCTTGGTGGCGTCGGTGAAGAAGCCGGTGGACTCGATGACCACGTCGGCGCCGACCTCGCCCCACGGCAGCTTCGCCGGGTCCCTCTCGGCGAACGCCTTGATGGTCTTGCCGCCCACGGTGATCTCGTCGGCGGTCGCCTTGACCTCGTACGGGAGGCGACCCAGGATGCTGTCGTACTTGAGCAGGTGGGCGAGCGTCGCGTTGTCGGTCAGGTCGTTGACCGCCACGACCTCGACGTCCGCGCCGGACGCCAGCACGGCCCGGAAGAAGTTACGCCCGATGCGGCCGAAGCCGTTGATGCCAACCCGGATGGTCACAGGTCCCATCTCCTCGCGTTCTGATCCGCCGGCGTGGAATCCGGACCGGCGGAGTGGTGTGCGCCGACCGTTGGAGCCGGCCGTTGACAGTTCGTGTCGGCCACCCCGCCGCGGCCCGAGAGAACCTGACCGCCGGAGGCGGTGTGCACGGCGAGGAGTGCCGGTGCCGGCCCCCTTGCCGTACGCAGCGACCCTATCCGAGCGCGTGGTGGCACGCTGCGCCGGGTGGTGATCTCCTCGCGCCACCGGGGCCGGCGCCCACCCGAGTGACACGCGGCGGGAACGGGCGCCCACCCACCGCCGCCGTCCTATCAGACCACGAGCATGTCGGGCGTGACGGCCGCTTCGGTATCCGGGATGCCCAGGTCGCGGGCCCGCTTGTCGGCCAGGGCCAGCAACCGGCGGATCCGCCCGGCGATGGCGTCCTTGGTCAGCGGCGGATCGGCGAGCGCGCCCAACTCCTCCAGGGACGCCTGCCGGTGTTCCAGACGCAGCCGACCGGCGGAGGTGAGGTGGTTCGGGGCATCGTCGGCGAGGATCTCCAGCGCCCGGGTCACCCGGGCGGCGGCGGCCACGGCCGCCCGCGCCGAGCGGCGCAGGTTGGCGTCGTCGAAGTTGGCCAACCGGTTGGCGGTGGCCCGCACCTCCCGGCGCACCCGGCGTTCCTCCCAGGCCAGCACGCTGGAGTGTGCTCCTATCCGGGTCAGCAGCGCGGCGATGGCGTCGCCGTCCTTGACCACCACCCGGTCGACCCCGCGCACCTCGCGGTTCTTCGCGGTGATGCCGAGCCGGCGGGCCGCGCCGACCAGGGCGAGCGCCGACTCCGGGCCGGGGCAGGTGATCTCCAGCGCGCTGGAGCGGCCGGGCTCGGTCAGCGAGCCGTGCGCCATGAACGCCCCCCGCCAAGCGGAGACCGCGCAGCAGACGTTGGCGGCCACCACGTGCGGCGGCAGGCCGCGCACCGGCCGACCCCGCACGTCCAGCAGCCCGGTCTGCCGGGCCAGGGCCTCGCCGTCCTTGACCACCCGCACGATGAAGTGGCTGCCCTTGCGCAGCCCGCCGGAGGCGAGCACGTGGATCTCGCTGGAATAGCCGTACACCTCGGCGATCTCCCGGCGCAACCGCCGGGCCACCGCCCCGGTGTCCAGTTCGGCCTCGACCACCACCCGGCCGGAGACGATGTGCAGCCCACCGGCGAAGCGCAGCAACGCCGCCATCTCCGCCCGCCGGCAGCAGGGCTTGGGCACGTCGACCCGGCTCAGCTCGTCCTTGACCGCAGCCGTCATCGCCATTGTGCGCCCCCTCACGGACCGGTTCCGGCGTGTCGCCGGAGATTACGTACGTGCTTAACGATCGGCGCCCAGGACAGGCACCAGGGCGGCGCCCAGGGCGGCCGGATCGTGACGGGGTTCGCCGTCGACGACGGCGACCGGGGCGAGGACCAGCCGGGCACCCAGCGATTCTGCCGCACGTTCGACCGGGGCGGGATCGCCCACCGCCTTGGAGTCCGCCAGTACCAGGTCCACCGTCAACTCGGGCAGATAGTGCCGCAGGGTGGCCAGGTGGTCAGCCAGGGAGAGCCCGAGGGTCTCCTTCTCCGCCGCGAGGTTGAGCGTGACCAGCCGACGGGCCGGGCTCGCCACGATCGCGGCGGCCAGCCCCGGCACCAGCAGGTGCGGCAGCACGCTGGTGTACCAGCTACCGGGTCCGAAGATCAGCCAGTCCGCCTCGGCGGTCGCCGCCACCGCCTCCGCGCAGGCGGCCGGGCTCGTCGGGGTGAGCCGCAGCGACTCCACCCGCCCGACGGTGACCGCCACCTGGTGCTGGCCACGCACCGTGCGCACCTCGTCCGGGTACACCGGGTCGGCGCCGCGCACCCGGGCCTCGATGCCGACCGGCTGGCGGGACATCGGCAGCACCCGGCCCACCGCGCCGAGCATCGCCCCGGCGTGCTCCAGGGCGACCACCGGGTCGCCGAGCAGCTCGATCAGCCCGCAGAGCACCAGGTTGCCGACGGCGTGCCCGGCCAGCCCGTCGTCGGTGTCGGCCGGGTCGCCGGGGGTGTCGGCGAAGCGGTGCTGGAACAGCCCGGCGGTGCGCCGGGTGGCCGGGTGGTCCCCGGCGAGGGCCACCAGCGCCTGGCGCAGGTCACCCGGGGGCAGGCCGCCCCGCCGGGCACGCAGCCGGCCGCTGGAGCCGCCGTCGTCGCCGACGGTGACCACGGCGGTGATGTCCAGGTCGAGCTCGGGGACGCACCGGCGCAGCGCCCGCAGGGACACCGACAGGCCGTGCCCGCCACCGAAGGCGACCACCCGGGCACGCCGCCCGGCGGCCCGGTCCCCCGGCGCACCGCCCGGTTCTCGCAGCTCGCCGGTGGCGTCCCGTCGCACACCGCCCGGTTCTCGCAGCTCGCCGGTGGTGTCCCGCCGCACACCGGCCCGGTCAGCGCCCACGCCCGGTGATTGCGATTCTGTCGGCGGCGTCATTCCCGTCCCAGGTCGCGGTGCTGGGCATTGGCCGCCAGGCCGGAGTGGCGCAGCCGGGCGGCCAGTTCCTCGGCGATGGCCACGCTGCGGTGCTTGCCGCCGGTGCAGCCGACCGCCACGGTCAGGTACCGCTTGCCCTCCCGCTCGAACCCGACGGTGGTGGCGTTGACCAGGCCCGCGTACGTCCCGACGAAGGCGTCCGCGCCCTCCTGGCCCAGCACGTACGCGCTGACCGCCTCCTCCCGACCGGTGTGTTCCCGCAACTCGGGCACCCAGTACGGGTTCGGGAGGAACCGGGCGTCGAGGACGAAGTCGGCGTCCGGCGGCAGGCCGTACTTGAAGCCGAAGGAGAGCACGGTGATCCGCAGCCGCCGGGCGTCCTCGCCGCCGAACAGCTCCTCGATCCGGCGGCGTAGCTGGTTGACGTTCAGGTGGCTGGTGTCGATGATCACGTCGGCCTGATCGCGGGCCTCCTCCAGCAGGCCCCGCTCCACGGCGATGCCGTCGGCGAGACGCCCCTCACCCTGCAACGGGTGCGAGCGCCGGACACTCTCGAACCGGCGGATCAGCACCTCGTCGTCGGCGTCGACGAAGACCACCCGGGGGGAGAAACCCCGGTCCTTCAGTTCCCGGATCGCCCCGGCCAGGTCCGTGGAGAAGGCACGGGAGCGCACGTCGAGCACCATCGCCGTACGCCGGGCCGCGCCGCCGGCCCTGACGGCCAGCTCGGCCATGTCGAGCATGAGCGCCTGGGGCAGGTTGTCGACGACGTAGTAGCCGACGTTCTCCAACGCCCGGGCCACGGTGCTGCGCCCGCCACCGGACACGCCGGTCACCACCACCAGGGTGGTGTCCGCCTCCGTGGCCGCCGCGGTCGCCGCCGCCTCGGTCACCCCCTCCGTGGCTGCCTCAGCCACCGCCGGTGTGGGGCCGTCGCCGGCCGGAACCTCGGGCGTCCGCGCCTCGTTCACTGCCCACTCCCCACGGATGACGCACGGCCGACCTGACCGCGATGGCCGCCCTGGAACTCTATCCCGCTCCACCCC
>NZ_SMKJ01000544.1:0-2005 GCF_004348615.1 Micromonospora sp. KC207 | reverse complement strand
ACGATTCGGCACCACCCAACCCCTACCCAAGATCCTCGACCTGCCCAACCAGGTCTGGATCAACAAACCCGAACCGGAACGACAGGCCGCTTAACTCCCGCTGGCCTCAATCCCTTGACACGTTCCGCTGGGGGAGGGCAGCGGCAGCGACTGGTCGACCTCGCCTCCTACGTCGTCGACGCTGGACGGGTGGGTGAGGCGGCGTGATGCCTGGCAGCGGCACGACGGCCGCGGACAGTACCTCGCGCCTGCGGAAGACAGCAAGACCTGGTCACTGTCACCGGTCTGTCAGCGCCCGATCCGCTGCTGGGCCTGACAGACCGGTGACAGCGCCGACCCCTTCCGGGAGAAACGGGCCGGAGGTATCGTCGCGCGCTCACCACGGACGGTCCGGCGGAGGCTTCCCGTCCGCGACCACGGTCCCGGACGACGACGCCCGGACCGTCCGCGCACATGTCCAGCTCTACCCGGCTGGCGGACGAGCCTCCGCCGTAGCCCGGTCCGGGGAGGTGGTCCGCCACGACCACACCGACGTCTGACCCGGACGGTGGTCCGCGCAGCAGCCGCGTCGAGGGTGCCGTCCAGATCGTGATCATGCTGGCGATCGGCGGGGCGGCTGGTGCGGCCAGCTTCACCCACGTCCACAACGTCGCCGCCGCCCACGGTCAACCCGGATGGCTGGCCTGGGCCGACGCGATCGTCCTGGAGCTGATGTCCATCGCCTCCGGCCTGGAGCTACGCCGCCGCAAACGCGCCCACACCTCGACAGTGTTCCCTGCGAGCGTGCTGGCCTGCGCGGTCACCCTTTCGCTGGCCGCGCAGGTCGTGGAGGCCGAACCGTCACCGATCGGCTGTATCGCCGCAGCCGTGCCCGCGCTCGGCTTCCTCGTCATGGTCAAGGTCGCCCTCGGTCACGCCGGCACCACGACCCCAACCAACGCCGCCCGGACCGCCGACCACCTGCCGGACCAGCCCACGCAAACCACGCCCCCGAGCGGACCGGCCGAGACGACGCGGTCCGGCAGGGGTGCGGGGGAGCGGTCCAGCAGCCGGACCGTCCGCTCAGCGGATGCCGCCCACCAGCCGGGTCAACGGGATCGCCGTCACCGCGAAGGAGGCAGGGGACGGTCCGCGCAGCACTCCCACGACGTGGCCAAGTTGCTGCCGGCGGCGCGCCGCGTCCGCGACCAACTTGCCGCGGACGGGCAGGCCCTGACCCGGGCGGCGCTCGCCGAAGCTCTCCGTGGAAGCGGCCACACCGTGTCCAACACCCGGATATCCGAACTCCTCAAGATCCTCAAAGCTGAGGCGACCTCGCCGCCCGCGCCGCAGGACTCAACTTCACCGGTGAGCCTGGCGCCACGACCGCCGTCAAGTCGGCAGCAAGCGACTCACGCAACCGCGTTCGGCTATTCGCAGCTACCCCGACCAACAAGTCATCTCGAACCCACGCATCCCAGACATCCACCGGGCGGGCAGGAGAACCCCGAATCATGAGCACCGACGTGAACCCCACCGAGCACGACACCACGACAGACATCACGCTCACCGCAGCCGCGCCGGCCGCCAGCGAGGTGTGGACCGTCGACCGCGTCCGCGCCCTCGGCGTGACCGCCACCCTCGCTACCGCCGCATCAGTCCTCGGGATCAGCCGATCCCAGGCCTACCGGCTCGCCGCCACCGACACCTTCCCCGCGCCCCTGATCCGCGCCGGCAGCCGCATCATCGTCCCGGTCGCCGGCCTCCTCCACCTCCTGCTACCCCACGACGGCTCCGCTCCGGGCCGACGGCAACCGGCGACTTGAACCCGACCCGAAGGTGAGCGTGGATGCAATGACCCCGCCACCAGCGGGTTCCACCCGACACCGCTGGCGGCACCATACGAAGCATCCAGGAGACGACGAGTGAAGGGATCCACCTTCAAACGCTGCGGCTGCCGCGACAGCGTCACGGGCCGGCGACTGGGACGCTCCTGTCCCCAGCTTCGCCGGCCCGGCGGCGGCTG
>NZ_SMKJ01000543.1:0-2010 GCF_004348615.1 Micromonospora sp. KC207 | reverse complement strand
TATTCAGCGGGGGTGATGGTGATGCGCCGGTTGTCGAGGATGGGTAGGACGTCGTTGATGGCGTTCCAGAGGGTGCTGCGGGAGACGTCGAACAGGTCGGCGAGGGTGTCGAGGCCGCAGACTCGTCGTCGGTAGAGGATCGTGGCGAGGATTCGGTCGCTGTCGGTGATCTTCTGCCGGAAGACTCCGGCGCGGGTGCCGAGGCGTCGGTCGCCGCCGCGTTGGCGGTGGCGGCGTTCTTCGATCGCGGCGGCGTAGGGAATGATCAGTTCTTCGAGCAGGGTGTGTAGTGCTTCGCGGTTCATTCCGGTCAGCTGCGGGTCGGTCAGGGGGTAGCGGGCCGGCAGCGTGGGTGGGTGCTCGGCTGGTCCGGCGTTGGTGATCCAGGCGTGTAGGTCCTCGGCGCGGGTGAAGTAGCGCACGACGGTCGGGGTGATGCTGATCCTCTGTTCGTCGATGAGCTGTCGGGTGGCCTTGATGGCCTGACTGATCGTGACTGGGTTGATGCCGAGCAGGTCGCAGAGGACTTTCTGCGGGCAGACCTGCCGCAGGTAGAGGACGGTGAGTAGGACCTCGTCGGCGTCGCGGAGCAGCGATCGGCTGCGGCCGGTGGTGGCCACGCGTCGACCGCCGCGCAGCACATAGCGGTGTTGTTCGCTGCGGGCTGCCTGGGCCGGTGCAAGCCGGGCCCGTAGGGCGTCCAGCTCGGTAGTGCTCATGCCGGTCAGCCTCGCGTCGGCGAGCAGTTGCAGGGTTTGAGCCCTGGCCACGGCGCGCTGGTCGGCCCGCGCGGGCGTGATGCCGGCGCTGCTGCCGGTTGGGGCGATGCTGTAGTTCCACTGGCCGTGCTCGGCGTGCGGGGTGATTGGCAGGGCCTGCAGTTGGTCGCGGGTGACGGCCACGCCGGTGGGGTAGGTGCCGTGGTCGAGGACGGCCTCGACCCGCAGCCCGGTCCGGGTCGTGGTGGCGGCGATCGTGTTGAGCACGACTTCGTGGCTGGTCAGCGGGCGGCCTCGCCAGTTGGTCGTGATGTGGGAGAACAGGCGGTGTCCGATTTTGTTCCACTTCGAGGTGCCTGGTGGGAAGTGGCAGACCGTCACGGTCAGGCCCGTTTCAGCGGCGAACGCGGCCAGTTCGGCTTTCCAGAGCCGGTAGCGGTAGCTGTTCGACCCTCCGGCGTCCGCGGTGATCAGCAGGCGTGTGGCCTGCGGGTAGTCGAGGCGACCTCGGGCGTGCCACCAGGCGCGGATGGATGCGACCGCGAACGCTGCGGTGTCGTGGTCGAGTCCGACGTTGACCCAGCCGGTGTTCGCAGTCATATCATAGATCCCGTAAGGGATGACGGTGTCCACTCGTGGGCCGGCGAAGAAGCTGTGGTCTTCGACCTGGATCGGTTCTCCGGACGGCCGCCACTCCCGCCCGGCCATCGGCAGCAGCCCCACCTGTTCCTTCTTCTTCGCGTCCACGCTGATCACCGGCTGCCCGGCAGCCTGATGGTCTTTGACCTGGTCGTTGAGATAACGGAACTGGGCGTCCCGGTCGGGATGCTGAGCACCTTCCAGGGTCTTGGCGGTGCCTTGCAGGCTGAACCCGTTGACCTTCAACAGCCGCCTGACCGTCATCGCGGACACCGTCCTGCCCTGCCGGCCCAGTTCGGCAGCCAGGTTACGCAGCGACTTCGTCGTCCACCGCAGCGGCGAGCACGGGTCGCCCCGCTCGTCCGGCTCCACCAGCCCGAGCAACGCCGGCACCAGCCCCGGATCACGCTCCTCAACGCGGCTGCGGCCGCCGCCAGCCTGACGGACCTTCCCAACCGGCAGCACGACGGCACCGGCCCCCAGTTCGGACACACCCCGACGGACCGTGGTCTCGCTGACCCCCGCGACCAGCGCCACCGCCCGGATCCCGCCGTGACCGAGCAGCCGAGCCTCGACCCCGAGCAGCAACCGCCGTTGCCGCTCATTCAGATGAGGCAGCAACGCGCCGAGCCGCGCCACGAGCTGACCACGC
>NZ_SMKJ01000542.1:0-2011 GCF_004348615.1 Micromonospora sp. KC207 | reverse complement strand
GGCGTATTCGCACGGCGGGGCGTCCCCCGTCCCCGGGCCAGCCTGGCCCGCGCCCGCCCCGACCGGCGATTCGAGCCCGCCGCCGCCCCGGGCCCGGGGTCGCGCCCTGACGTTCGTCGCGTTCGGGCTCGCCGTGGTCCTGGCGGTGGTAGCCGGCGTGCAGGCGTACCAGATCAACCGGCTCTCCGGCCGGCTGGCCGACACCGACCGGCGGCTGGCCACCGCACAGAGCGGCGACGGCGCCCGGCTCGACGGCCTGGACCAGCGGACGCAGGCCCTGGAGAAGCAGGCCGGGGCGCAGTTCAACCCGGAGGCGGTGGCCAGCGCCGTGCTGCCCAGCGTGTTCCGCGTCCAGGCCGGGCAGTTCACCGGCACCGCCTTCGCGGTCGGCAAACCCGCCACCGGCGGCGGCACCAACCTGTTCACCAACTTCCACGTGGTGGAGTCGGTCTGGTCCACCGGCGGTCGGGAGGTCTTCCTGGAACGTACCGACCAGCGCTACCCGGCCACCATCGTCAAGGTCGACGAGGCCAACGACGTCGCCCAACTGCGCACCACGAGCAGGTTCGCCGGGCTGGTCACGGCGTCCGCCGCGGTCAAGTCCGGCCAGCAGATCGTCGTCGTCGGTGCCCCGCTCGGCCTACAGGACAGCGTCACCACCGGCGTGGTCAGCGCATTCCGCGAGGCCGACCAGGGCTCGGGCCCGGTCATCCAGTTCGACGCGCCGATCAACCCCGGCAACTCCGGGGGCCCCGTGATCAACGCCCAGAAACAGGTGGTCGGCATCGCCACCGCCAAGGCCCGCGACGCCGAGGGCATCGGCCTCGCCGTGCCCATCAAGGTCGCCTGCGACGGCTTCCGGATCTGCTGAACCCGCCGTCCAGCGCCGCCCGCCCCATACCAGCCGGTTCGTCGCGGCCCCCGCCACGGGCCGCCTCACCTGGAGAAAGAGAAGAAATGTCGCAGCCACCGACCGGGTCGGAGGACCAGTCGCCGTACTTGCCGCCCGGCGCCGGCCAGCCCGTACCCCCGCAGTATGACCCGACCGGCCAGCCGGCGGAGCCCACTTGGCAGTTCACGCCCGGTCAGTACGGGACGCCGCAGCCGGCGGCGGAGCCGACGCAGCAGTTCATGCCCGGCCAGTACGGCGCGCCGCAGCCGGCCCAACCGGCCGGCCCCGGGGTGCCGCAGTCCGCCCCGCCCGCGCCCGCCTACGGCCAGCAGCAGCCACAGTCCGCCCCGCCGTACGTCCCGCCGGTTTCCACCGCGCCCGTTTCCACCCCGCCGGTCCCCGGCGGGGCCGGGTACCTTCCGTCGGCGCCGGCCTTCGGGCAGCCGATGTCGGTGCCGCCCGTCTCCGGGCCGGCGCCCGGCCAGCCGATGTCCGGCCCGCCGGGTGCGACGCCGCTCTATGGCCCGCCGGGTGCGACGCCGCTCTATGGCCCGCCGGGTGCGACGCCGTCCTATGGCCCGCCGGGTGCGACGCCGTCCTATGGCCCGCCGGGTGCGACGCCGTCCTACGGCTCCCCGGCGTCAACCGCCGCCCCGGGCAGGCGCAGCGTGCTGGTCCTGGCCGTGGTGGCTGGGTTGCTCTTCGTCCTCGGCGGCGTGATGACCGGCCTCTACCTGACCAAGAGCAGCGAGCTGGACCGCACCGAGAAGCGGCTGACCGGCCAGGTCAGCGAGCGGGACGGCACGATCGCGGCGAACAAGTCCGAGATCGAGAAGCTCAAGGCGGACCTGCAGGGCGTGCGGGACAAGCTCTCCGAGACGGAGCAGGATCTCACCGGCACCCGGAACGACCGGGACGAGCAGGCCCGGCAGAAGAAGGTCATCGCCACCTGCCTGGACAAGCTCACCAGCGCGCTGACCGCGGCGGCGGCGAACAACAAGGCCGCGTACGACAAGGCCACCCAGGGCATGGACAAGGTCTGCGACGAGGCCGAGGACTACCTCTGACGTGCCCCGGCCCCGCCCGTCGCGTTGGACGGGGCCGGGGCAGGTCCATGGC
>NZ_SMKJ01000541.1:0-2013 GCF_004348615.1 Micromonospora sp. KC207 | reverse complement strand
GGCCCAGAGGCTGCCGCAGAAGGCGGCGGCCCCGCCGACGACGGTGGCGCGCAGGACGGTACGACGGTCCATCGGTTACCTCCTGGTAGTGTCGATGCCCCACAGACGGTAGGGCCGGCGAGGCATCGACGGCAGCAACTACCCGATGAACGCGGGGTGACGGGTCGCCGGCACGACGGGTTCCGGCCCGGCCGTCTCCGGCGTGACGGCAACGGCCCCCCTGCCGGCCCGCGCGGCACTAGGCTGCCCGAGCATGAGCGAGCACAGCGGGACGACCGCGCACGGCGAGGCGAGTGAACTGCCGGCCCGCGCCGACGTGGTGATCGTCGGCTCCGGGCACAACGGGCTGGTTTCGGCGATCCTGCTGGCCCGCGCCGGCCTCGACGTGCTGGTGCTGGAGGCCGCAGAGGCCATCGGCGGGGCCACCCGCACCGAGAACCCGTTCCCGAAAGTTCCCGGGCTGCGCCACTCCACCGGGTCGTACCTGCTCGGGCTGATGCCGCCGGAGCTGCTCGCCACGCTCGACGTGCACATCCCCGTGCTGCGCCGCGACCCGCACTACTTCCTGCCCACCCCGGGCGGCGTCGGGTCGCCGTACCTGCTGATGGGCAGCGACACCGCCGCCACCCGGCGGCAGCTCGCGGAGTTCTTCTCCCCCGCCGACGTGGCCGCCGACGACGCCATGCAGACGGAGCTGGCCCAGCTCCGCGCGGACCTGGCCCCGGCGTGGCTGGCCGAGCCGCTGCCCGTCGAGGAAACCGCCGAGCGGTACGTCCGGCCCGCCCTGCGGCAGGTCTTCGTCGACCTGGTACGCGGCTCCGTCGCCGGTTACCTGTCCCGCTTCGACTTCCGCTCCGAGCTGCTGGTCAGCATGTACGCGGTCACCGACGGCCTGTCCGGCCTCAACGCCGGCCCCGACGACCCCGGCACCGGGCACAACTTCCTCGTGCACAACATGTGCCGGCTGCCCGGCTCCGACGGCACCTGGATGATCGCCGAGGGCGGGATGGGCACCGTCTCCCGCACCTTCGCCGACGCCGCCCGCGCCGCCGGGGCCACCATCGCGACCGGCGTCCCGGTCACCGCGATCACCCTCGACGGCGGCGCGGCCAGCGGGGTGGCGCTCGCCGACGGCCGGCACGTGGCCGCCCGGGTGGTGCTCGGGGCCTGCGACCCGTATCGGCTGACCGACCTGCTGCCCGACGGCGCGCTCCCAGCGGAGCTGGGCGCGCGGATGGCGGCGGTCCGCCGCCCCGGCACCACCCTCAAGCTCAACCTGGCGCTGACCGGGCTGCCCCGGTTCTCCTGCCTGCCCGAGGGCGCGCCCAGCCCGTTCGGCTCCACCATCCACCTGCTGCCCGGCTCGGCGTCGCTGGTCGGCGGTGGGGGTGAGCCGCCGATGGCGGCGCTGCGCGCGATGTGGGCGGACGTGCGGGCCGGCCGGCTGCCCGCCGAGCCCACCATCGAGTGGTACCTGCACACCACCGTCGACCCGTCGCTGTCCGACGCCGCCGGCCACCACTCGTCGGCGCTGTTCGTCCAGTCGGTGCCGTACTCCCTCGCCGGCACCACCTGGGACGCGGCCCTACCCGGGTACGTGTCGCGCCTCGTGGAGATCTGCGAGCGGTACGCGCCCGGCACCGGCGACCTGATCGCCGACGCCGTGCCGCTGACCCCGCCCGGCATCGAGGCGCACTTCGGCATCACCGGCGGGCACATCCACCACGTCGACAACACGGTCTCCTTCACCGACCGGATGCCGTACGCCACCGGGATCGACGGCGTGTACGCCGGCAGCGCCGGCTGCCACCCGGCGGGCAGCGTCATCGGCGCGGCCGGCCACAACGCGGCCCGCCGCATCCTCGCCGACCTGCAAGGAGGGGCCCCTTGTTAACGCATACGGTAGAGAAAAGTTCCCTTCTCACCGCGCAGTCGGTGCGCTCTCCCCGCCCAGTCGGCGCGCTCTCAGGAATTCGTGGTCGCCCCGGGGGCGGGGGCGGCCCGGGGCGGAAC
>NZ_SMKJ01000540.1:0-2062 GCF_004348615.1 Micromonospora sp. KC207 | reverse complement strand
AGCAGCGGGATGGTGGTGCGGATGCGGACCCGGCCGATCTCGTTGAGGTCGAGTTGGGTGGCGGTTTCG
Organism: Micromonospora sp. KC207; assembly: GCF_004348615.1. Lineage (NCBI taxonomy): Bacteria > Bacillati > Actinomycetota > Actinomycetes > Micromonosporales > Micromonosporaceae > Micromonospora > Micromonospora sp. KC207. The sequence goes on along the minus strand of NZ_SMKJ01000540.1, from coordinate 1,993 downwards.
TCACGGTGCAGGGAGTTGATGTCGAGGCGGTAGTGCAGACCCCGCACGATCGCCCGCGCCGAACGGGTGGTGTGCTTGATCGCGTACCGGCCGCCGACCTGCAACGGGCGGGTCTCGTCCATCCAGCAGACCATCGCCTCGATGTCCTGCGCCACCGTCGGGGCGTTGTGCGGCCGGCAGATCATGTCACCCCGGGAGATGTCGATCTCGTCCTCCAGACGAACCGTGACCGACATCGGCGGGAACGCCTCCTCCACCGGCCCGTCAGCGGTCTCCACCGCCGCGATCCGCGAGGTGAACCCCGACGGCAACACCATCACCTCGTCACCGGCCTTGAGCACCCCCGAGGCCACCTGCCCCGCATACCCCCGATAGTCCGTCACCACCGTCGACTGCGGCCGGATCACATACTGCACCGGGAACCGCACATCCTGCAGATTCCGATCCGACGCGATGTGCACCCGCTCCAGATGATGCAACAACGACGGACCCTCATACCACGGCATGCTCTCCGCACGGGACACGATGTTGTCACCCCGCAACGCCGACACCGGCACCACCGTCAGATCCGGCACGTCCAACTTCGCCGCGAACGCCGTGAACTCGTCCGCGATCGCCTCGAACACCTCCCGGTCATACCCCACCAGGTCCATCTTGTTCACACACAACACCAGATGCGGCACCCGCAACAACGAACACAGAAACGCATGCCGCCGCGACTGCTCCACCAGACCCTTACGCGCGTCCACCAGGATCAACGCCAGATCCGCCGTCGACGCGCCCGTCACCATGTTCCGCGTGTACTGGATATGCCCCGGAGTGTCCGCGATGATGAACTTCCGCCGCGGCGTCGCGAAGTACCGGTACGCCACATCGATCGTGATGCCCTGCTCCCGCTCCGCCCGCAACCCATCGGTCAACAACGCCAGGTTCGTGTACTCGTCCCCCCGCGCCGCCGACACCGCCTCCACCGCCGCCAACTGATCGGTGAACAACGACTTCGTGTCATACAACAGGCGGCCGATCAACGTCGACTTACCGTCGTCCACACTCCCGGCCGTCGCGAACCGCAACAAGTCCATCGGCCGCGCCTCCACCTCCACCGGCGCCACATCAACACCCATCAGAAGTACCCCTCCCGCTTACGGTCCTCCATCGCGGCCTCACTGACCCGATCATCACCCCGAGTCGCACCCCGCTCGGTCACCCGCGTCGCGGCCACCTCCTCGATCACCGCCACCACCGTGCCCGCATCCGAACGCACCGCCGCCGTACACGACGCGTCCCCCACCGTCCGATACCGCACCACCTCCACGAACGGCTCCTCACCCGCCCGCGGCACGAAGAACTCGTTCACCGCATACAACATCCCGTCCCGCTCCACCACCTCACGCTCATGCGCGAAATAGATCGACGGCAACGGAATCGACTCCCGCGCGATGTAATGCCACACATCCAACTCGGTCCAGTTCGACAACGGAAACACCCGGATCGACTCCCCCGGATGATGCCGACCGTTGTACAACGACCACAACTCCGGACGCTGGTTCTTCGGATCCCACTGCCCGAACTCGTCCCGGAACGAGAACACCCGCTCCTTCGCCCGCGCCTTCTCCTCATCCCGCCGCGCCCCACCGAACAACGCATCAAACCGGTGCTTCTCCACCGCGTCCAACAACACCGGCGTCTGGATACGGTTCCGCATCCCGTCCCCGGACTCCCGCACCAAACCCCGCGCCAACGCCTCCGGCACCGACGCCACAATCAACTGCAACCCCAGCTCCGACACCCGACGATCCCGATACTCCAACACCTCGGGAAAGTTGTGCCCCGTATCAACATGCATCACCGGAAACGGCACACTCGCCGGCGCGAACGCCTTCTGCGCCAACCGCAACATCACGATCGAGTCCTTACCACCGGAGAAGAGCAGCACCGGCCGCTCCATCTCCGCAACCACCTCACGCATCACGAAGATGCTCTCCGCCTCGAG
>NZ_SMKJ01000539.1:0-2071 GCF_004348615.1 Micromonospora sp. KC207 | reverse complement strand
GCCCCGGCCCGCTCCCCCGGCCAATCCCGGCGACCCCGGAGAGGTACGCGACCTGATCAACCAGTTCGAGGCGGGCGTCGCCCGTGCACTGCGCGAAGCCCGTCCAGACCGCCGCTACGAAGAAGGATCAAAACGGTGACCAGCCCGTACCTGCACGAAAACGTCGAGCACCAGCACCCCGGCAACCTCAGCCCGGAGGCCCGCACGTTCAACTGGCTGCTCGACTCGTTCACCTCCAGCACGGCCGGTGTGGTGGAGGCGATCGCGGTCTCCTCCGACGGGCTGCTTATGGCCATGTCGGCGATCAAGGACCGGTCGAACGCCGAACGCCTCGCCGCCGTGGTCTCCGGCATGACGAGCCTCGCCGGCGGCGCGGCGAGCTGGTACGCCCTCGGCGGCCTGAACCGGGTGATCGTCGACATGGCCGACGGCTACCTGCTGATCAGCGCGATCAGCGCCGGTTCGGTGCTCGGGGTGGTGGCCGACCGGTCGGCGAACCTCGGCACCGTGGCGTACGAGATGACCCTCTTTGCCGGACGGGCCGGCGGTGCCCTCACCCCGCGACTGATCGCCGAGCTGAAGAACGCCGTCCAGCAGTGAGCCCGGACGTCGCCGGCACCGGGCCGGATCCGGAACCCGCCGTCCGGATCCGGCCCTACCTGCGGGCGTCGTCCCCAGGCGACGATCTTCCCGGCCGGGACCCGGAGCTGCCGGCCGGACCACGCCCGTTCGTGCTGACCTCCGGCAGGGTGGCCGGGGTGGACCCGGCGATCAGCCTGGAGACCCAGGTGACCGCCCGGCCCGACCCCGGCGCCCGGGGCGCGAAGCCGGCCTTCCGGCTCACCCCCGAGCTCCAGGCGATCATCGCGCTCTGCGGGGAACCGATATCGGTGGCGGAGATCTCGGCTCGGACCCGGCTGCACTTCGGCGTCACCCGGGTCCTCGTCGGTGACCTCCGGGCCGCCGGCCACCTCGACGTGCACGTCAGCACCGCCAACGACGCCCTTGACCCCGACATCATCCTGCGAGTGATTGATGGACTCCGTGCGATCTCCTGAATGGCCGCCGGCCCCGCTGGGCGGACTCGCCGCCAACAGCGCCGCCGCCCGCTACGGCACCCCGGCGGGTGCCACGCCGGCCACCGGGCGCGCCACGCCGCCATCGCCGTACCGGCCGCAGGCCGGGCCACGGCACGGCGCACCGGACATCGGTACGGGCCGAACCCCGCCCCCGATCCCGGTCAAGCTCCTCGTCGCCGGCGGCTTCGGGGTGGGCAAGACCACCACGGTCGGGGCCATCTCGGAAATCGCGCCCCTGACCACCGAGGCGGAGATGACCAGCGCCGGGATCGGCATCGACGACCCCGGCGCGCGGTCCGGCAAGACCACCACCACGGTGGCGATGGACTTCGGCTGCGTGACGATCGACCACAGCCTAAAGCTCTACCTCTTCGGTACCCCCGGCCAGTCCCGCTTCGGGTTCATGTGGGACGACCTGGCCCGGGGGGCGCTCGGCGCGCTGGTGGTGGTGGACAGCGCACGGCTGGACGACTGCTACCCGGCGATCGACTTCTTCGAGCGGGCCGGGCTGCCGTTCGTCGTCGGGGTGAACGCCTTCGACGGCCAGGTGGCCCTGGACCTCGCCTCGATCCGGTGGGCCCTGGCCATCTCCGACCAGGTGCCCCTGGTGCAGTTCGACGCCCGGGACCGGCTCTCGGTCCGAGACGCCCTGCTGGTCGTCCTGGACCGGGCGTTGGACCGGGCCACCCGGGACAGGAGGGACTGAACCGGCCCGGTTCGGTCCACGCGCGGAAGGGTGGCGACATGAGAGGTGACCTGGACGAGACACTGGCCCGGCTCGCCCGACGTGAGGAGGCGCTCCGCCGGCGGGGCGTGGACCCGGGTGACGAGTCCGGCCGGGAACCGGCTGCCCCGGGGGAGAACCCGGCCCGGTGGGACGGGTTGGACGCCACTACGGCCCTGCGGGCCGAGCCGGGACGTGGCACCATCCCGGCTCCGCAGGCCGAGCCGGGAATCGACGCCGACCAAAACTCGGCGGCCCCCCTGCTTCC
>NZ_SMKJ01000538.1:0-2076 GCF_004348615.1 Micromonospora sp. KC207 | reverse complement strand
CGACCCCGACGAGAGGTCTTGCCGTTGTTGGTGCCGACGCCGATCCGGTAGGGGGTCTGCGGTATCGGGTCAGTTGGAAACCGCTGCCGCCGGGCGACCCCCGACACCTCACCGACCGCTGGCTGCTCATCGCCGACCCGGAGACCGCCGGCTCGGAACTGGCCGGTGACATCGAGGCGGCGCTGGTACGCAGGGGGGCCGAGGTCGAGCTGCTGACCGTGGACCCGCTCGCGGACCGGGCCCGGATCGCCGAACTGCTCGCCTCCACGACGGACGGGTCGACGCCGCTGTCGGGTGCCGTATCCCTGCTCGGTCTCGCACAGAACCCGCATCCCGTATACGCCTCCGTCGGACTGGGCGTGGTGTCGTCGCTGGCGCTGATACAGGCGATCGGTGACGCGGGGATGGAAGCCCCACTGTGGAGCGTGACCCAGAAGGCCGCGGCTGTGACGCCCCGGGAGGTGCCGGATGTGTTCGGCGCGCAGGTGTGGGCGTTCGGGCGGGTGGCCGCCCTGGAACTGCCGGACCGCTGGGGCGGCCTGGTCGACCTTCCGCCCGTACCGGATGCCCGGACGCTGGACCAGCTTGCCAACACCCTGGCGGGGGCGGACGGCGAGGACCAGATCGCGGTACGCGGAGCGGGAACCTACGCGCGTCGGGTGACGCGCGCCGCAGGTACCGCGCGTCGGGCATGGCGCCCTCGCGGGAACATCCTGGTTACCGGGGGTACGGGAAGTCTGGGTGCCCGGGTGGCGCTGTGGCTCGCCCGTAACGGCGCCGAGCGTCTCGTGCTCACCAGTCGTCGGGGTGCCCAAGCCCCCGGAGCGGCGGTACTGGAAGCTGACCTTCGTGCCCTCGGCGCCGAGGTGGCCATCGTCGCCTGCGACGTCGCGGACCGGGCTGCGCTGTCCGACGTCCTGACGGCCTACCCGCCCACCGCGGTCTTCCACACCGCCGGAGTCCTGCACGACGGGGTGATAGACACGCTCGGCGCCGAGCACTTCGACGAGGTGTTCCGCCCGAAGACCGTTGCCGCGCTGCTGCTCGACGAGCTAACCCACCGCCAGGAACTGGATGCCTTCGTCCTCTTCTCGTCGGTCACCGGCGTCTGGGGCAACGGCGGCCAGGCGGCGTACGCGGCGGCCAACGCTTCCCTGGACGCCCTCGCGGAGCGGCGCCGTGCCGCGGGTCTTCCGGCCACCTCCATAGCCTGGGGACTGTGGGGCGGCGGCGGCATGGCCGAGGGGGCCGGCGAGCGGAACCTGAACCGTCGTGGCATCGCGGCCATGGACCCGGAGCGCGGCATCGCAGCTCTCCAGCAGGCACTCGACCGCGACGACGTGTGCGTCACCATCACCGATGTCGACTGGGCGGACTTCGCGCCGCGTCTCGCCGAACTGCGTTCGGGGCGGCTCTTCGACGACGTGCCCGAAGCCAGGAGCGCGCTCGACGCCCGCAAGGCTGACGCCGAATCGTCGACCGCCGGCCTCGCGCAGCGGGTCGCGGGGATGTCCGACGCGGAACGTCACCGGGTTCTCCTCCAAGTGGTACGGGCGGAGGCGGCGGCGGTCCTACGGCACGAGACGGTGGATGCCGTCGCGCCCACCCGGGCCTTCAAGGCCGCCGGCTTCGACTCGCTCACGGCGCTGGAACTGCGCAACCGCCTGAACATCACGACCGGGCTGACCCTGCCCTCGACGGTCGTCTTCGACCACCCCACCCCGTCCGCGTTGGCGAAGTTCGTGGAGGGCGTCCTCGTCGGTGTCTCTGCGGAGGAAGCCCCGCTGGCTGCCGCGGCCGTGCCCGTCGACGAACCTATCGCGATCGTCGGCATGGCCTGCCGCTACCCCGGCGGGGCGGACACTCCCGAGAAGCTCTGGGACCTCCTGCTGGACGGGGCTGACGTCATCGGCCCGGCCCCCGACGACCGGGGCTGGGACGTGGACTCCTTCTTCGATCCGGTGCCGGGCGTTGTCGGGAAGTCGTATGTGCGGGAGGGGGGGTTTGTGTATGACGCGGGTTTGTTCGATGCGGAGTTTTTTGGGATTTCGCCGCGTGAGGCGGTAACGATGGATC
>NZ_SMKJ01000537.1:0-2077 GCF_004348615.1 Micromonospora sp. KC207 | reverse complement strand
CTTGAGGCCCGTGGACTTCGACCGCGAGGAACCGCCGTCCAGGTCCCGGACGACGCCCCGCAGCCACCTGCGCGGCTCGACGGGAAGGTCGGACCCGTCGCCCCAGTGCTCGCGCCACAGGGCCCGCGCCGGATACGCCCGTAGCACCGCGTGGCACTCGGTGCGCGCCAGCGCGCGCCCCTCCGTCTGGTGCAGCCGCCGGTCGGCCACCATCGCGTCGACCGCCAGCAGGAACCGCCGCAGCCCCGCCATGGTCATCGCCGCCACGTGCGGGGCCGGGCCGTCCAGCCGGCGCAGGCCCAACAGTCCCCAGTGGGCATGGAAGACCGGCGTTCCCGGTGTCACGTTGCACAGCCGGAACCAGTGCTCGACGAGCGCGTCGTCGGGCTGGACGCGGGAGACGGCGGCCCAGTACCAGCCGAGCGGGTCGTGGGCGGCGTTGCGGGTCATCGGGCCGAGCCGACGCAGGGCGTCGTCCCAGTGGTTACGGAGCACCTGGACGCACCCCCGGGGGACCGGGTCGAGGTTGGCGATCGTTCGTAGCGCGCGCTGCCAGACCACGTCGACTCCCGGCTGCGCGCCACCATCCGGTCGCCACCGCCGGGTCAGCCAGCCGGCGATCGTCTCGTCGAGCGCCCGGTGGAAGCCGGCGTCCCTGATCGTCGTCGCCCATTCCAGCAGCAGGTGGTCCGGCTCCACGGTGTGCAGCGGACCGTGGTGGTAGGAGCGGGCGAACAACGCGTCCAGCGCGTCGAGCGGCTGGTCCGCGAGAAAACGGAACCAGATCGGCAACCGCTCGCCGAAGACGTTCCGGGCGGCATCAATCACAGCAGGTCCCCATCGGTCTGCTCGAACCGGTCACAGAAGTCCGCCTGGCACCTATAGGCCAGCTTGAGCAGGTGGAACCCGCGCAGTTCGTCCAGCGGCACCGACACGCCGGCACGGATCGTGCCGAGGCCCCAGAGGTGCTCGGCCTTGAAGGTGACGGCGGGATGCATCACCTCGCGGCACAGTCGTTCGTCGATCCGCAGGTTCACGCAGAATCCGGCACCGACCGGCGGAGGGGTGCAGAACGCGTCGCGCGGGGTGTCGTCGAACACCGTCGGCCGTCGCAGCAGTGGGCGTGCTGCGTCGTCCGTCGGCACAAGTCGCACCGGGTAACGGAAGACCGCCACGTCCACCCCGGCACTCGGGCTCAGCGCCGTCGGATCCAGGTGCTCCAGACCGAGCCTGTCCCGCAACTCGTCCTCCCAGCCCGGCCGCGACCACGCGAGCACGTCGGCCACGTCGTCCCAGACGAACGCGGCCACCGGCCGGTTGTCGAGCCGCTGCTGCCAGCTCAGCAGCAACTGGTTGGCGTCCACCTCGGCGTCGGGGTCGGCAATCCCCTCGCGTTGCGCCCGGGCCCAGCGGTCGAGGATGGACCGCACCACCTGGCGCGACTCTCCGCTGTTGATCGAGATGGGGGCGAGCCGTTCGAGCCGCCCCAGCCACGCCACATCCCGAACCAATTCGTCGCCGTCGTCGAAGTACCCCGAGAAGGTGTCCGGGCAGGTCGCACCTCGGGAGCTGAAGACCTCCGTGCGGACGCCGCCGCGGAGTCGCTCGTGAAGGTACTGTTCGTGGTGCGACATCAACTGCTGGAAGGCCGTGTCGGGGTCGGACGCGATCACGCGGTCCTTTGCGTCGGCGACATAGTCGTCGGTCCGGTGCCGCCGCTCGTCGTCCTCCATCAGGAAATTCCTGATCTGGAAGCGCCGGGTGCCCAGGTCCGGCTCCTGACCGAGCGTCAGCAGGAGTTCCGTGAGCGGCGGCGACGAACTCTTGAGCCAGGCGGGCGGAAACGTCACCGCCTCATCTTGCCTGATCCACCGGCCGCACCAACCCGCCGCGCAGTCATCCGATTACCGACATTCGTACCATCCGAATCCTGCGGCGAATACGACATTTGCCATTCTCGTGGCCCGCCGCCGGTGAAGACCGGCTTCTGGTTCCAGGGCGAGCGGGGCAGGGTGGTGCCGGGCAGCGGGCGACGGGCCCGGCGACGGGTTCGGCGGCCCGGAATGCAGGGCGGGCG
>NZ_SMKJ01000536.1:0-2090 GCF_004348615.1 Micromonospora sp. KC207 | reverse complement strand
GTCGTGGGCCGGACCACGAGCTTGCCGGTCGCGTGGGTACGGGCCCCGGCGTCGTGGACGCCGTCGGGCAGGGTGATCAACTGCCCGGGGCGGATGCGGTCCGGGTCGCGCAGGCGGTTCAGCTTCGCCACGTCCCGGTAGCGGTCGAGGTCGTCGAGGTAGCGCTCGGCCACCTCGCCCAGGTAGTCGCCCTTCGCCACCCGGTACACCGCAGGCTCCGTCTTTCGTGGCAGGTCGGCCACCGGCGTTGCGGAGCGGGCGTCGACCACCGGCGTCGCGGTGACCGGGCGGGCCGCCGGGGCGGCGACGGCGGGCGCGACGGCGGCGGGGTACGGGCCGGAGAGAACGGTGGCCGCGCTGGCAGCGGCCGGACTCGCCGCCACGATCAGGGCCACCGAGCCGACCAGTGCCGCCGCGGCCCGCTGCTGCCGGCTCATGCCGGGCAGCCGGGGTGCCGGCCGGCGCAGCGACTGCGCGCCCAGCTCCACGAGCACGGAGAAGGCGAAGGTGGCCCAGCCGAACCAGCCGACCAGGGCCAGCGCCCGCAGGAAGAGCTGACCGTCGTCGCGGCTGGTCAGCGTGGCGCCGATCTCGGCGAGGGTGGGTACGTGGTCGGGCAGCGGGTTCCCGGCGAAGGCGATCAGTGCCACCGGCCCCCCGACCAGTACCGCGATCAGCACGACCAGCGCGCCGAACCCGGTGAGTACCTGCCCGACCCGCCGTACGGCGGAGCGACCCGGTGCGGCCATGGCGTGCCTTCCCTTCCTAGGGGCCCTCGGTGAGGGCGCGTGCGGTGGCCTCGCCGGAGACGGTGACGGCGTCACCGAAGCCGAAGAAGCCGAGCAGGTAGCGGTCGTAGGTGACGGTGACCCGGACCCGGATCAGCTTTTCCCCGCCGACGACGGGGAACTCGACGTCGTGGTCGGTGGCCCCGGCGGCAGCGAGGTAGCTCGTCACCGCCGTCCTGGCCGCCGCCTCGTCGATCTCCTTGCTGCCGCCCTCGATGGCCTTCGCCCGGTCGATCGACTGGCCGCCGGTGCGGGCCGCCTCGGCCGCCAGGTTCTCGGCCAGTTGCCGGGAGCGGAGCTGCCCGGCGCCGTCGAAGGCCAGGCCGATGATCGCGAGGACGCCGATCATCGCCGCCGCCAGGAACAGGCTGACCCGGCCCTCGTCGCCGCGCCGCCAGCGGCCCGGGCCACCGGCGGGGGCGGTGGCCACACCCTCGCGCGGACCGTCGGGGGCGGTGCGCACGGCTCCACCGGGGGCGCGGGCGGTCACGACCGGCTCCGGTAGCGGTCCAGCGGGGAGGTGAAGCTGGCCGAGATCGTCCGGCTGGCCGCCATGTCGGGCAGCAGCGCCAGGTCGATGTCGGTGAAGGTGACCGTGCAGGTGACCTCCACCGTCACGGCGGCGGGCGTTCCCGGGCCGCTGTCGAACGCGTCGGCGAAGCTGGCCGGCGCGCCGTTCACCGAGCCACGCAGGGTGAGCGACGGCGGGCCGGCGCAGTTGGCCCGTTGCCAGTCGAGTTGGCCCTGAGCGGCGACCAGGGCCTGCTCGCGGGCCGTCCCGGCGTTCCGGGAGATGGACGCGGCTCGGGCGGCGTCGTGCGCCGCCGACTGGACCGCCTCCTGCGCGATCGCGGTACGCCCGGCGACGCCGGCCAGCACGATCAGCCCGATGAACGCCGGGGCGAGGACGGCCACCTCGACGGCGACCGAGCCGCGCTCGGCTGCGGGGCGACGGTCGCGGCTCATCCCGTCGTCCACCGTTCGGCCGTGCCGTGGGCGGTCTGGTGCACCGGGAAGCTGACGCCGGGGATGACCGACAAAGAGTCCCCGCTGACCGTGCAGGTCACCTCGGCGGTGGTGGTCACGCAGGAGGGCCCGGGCTGGTCCCAGCCGACCAGCCAGTCCCCGGCGGCGGTGAGGAAGTCGACCGCCCGCGCCTCGCCGGCACCGGCCGGGGCCGCGCACCCCGACCCGTCGGGTCCGGCCCGCCCGCGGGCCCGACCCGGCCGGGCGGTCAGGCGACGACGCGTACGCGCTCGGCCTGCGGCCCCTTCTGCCCCTGGGCGATCTCGAACTCCACGC